>DASQYL010000168.1:0-7932 GCA_035639235.1 Pyrinomonadaceae bacterium
TCGTGTGTGCGAAGGCAGCAGCTGTTTCCTTGCTGAGATATTGGGTGACGACGCGAGCCATAACGTGATCGAGTCCCGCGAAAAAATCCTGAAGTCGCACGCCGTATCGCTCAAGCGAACGAGACGTGTGTTTTTCAACAAAGGAGAGACTCTGGCGCGGAAGAATTGGCGTCACGGGCCGTTCGAGAATGCGATAGACCTCCGATGTTTGCGCGAAATAAGCGATCTCGGCGGCGCCGCCGTAATAAGCAATCGTCGGCAGCAAATAATCCTGGACCGTCGCGCGCAACGTTACATTCGGACTGAATCGCTGAGGCTCGCGTTGCGCCCAGGCCGCGAGTTCTTCGGCGGTGTGTCCGTCGTTTGTCTTTGCAGCTTTGGTTTGATAAAGGCCGGCGCTATTTCTCGTCAGCGCCTGGCGTCCATGTTCGTCGTGCAGGAACAGGGGAAACGAATTTTCAGAAGGCGCGACTTGCGCGTGATACCCCCTGGCTTCCAACTCACTGCTGCGGGCGACGATGGCCTTCGCGATTTCAGGAGCGCGCCGCGCCGCCGCTGCGTACAAAGGCGCCGCGAGTTCTTTCAATTCACCATCCATTGGATCGAGAAGCACCAGACCACGACTGCCCGTCAACCGCGCCATGAGTCGCGCAAAAGCGTCGGCGAAACCGTGGCCCGGCGCGTAGGCGTCCTCGATCAGCGAGCGCAGCTCGTCTGAGAATTCAGTTTGCGGGAGCGAGCGCAGCAAATCTTCAACGATGCTGCGAATAGTCCCATCGAGTTTCACGAGACCGACCGGCAGACCGTCAGGATGGGCGTCTGCGGCCAGCGCGATTCGGCCGAGGGCGCAATCGCGATTAATAAATTCAACGGCCGCGACTTCCTCAAAGTCATGATCTTCGCTGGCGATCCAAAATACGGGGACAGCTTCGACGCCGCGCTGCGTCAAACACTCGGCGAGCTTGACCGCCGATAGCGCTTTGTAGATTGTGTAAAGCGGCCCGCCAAACAAACCAGCTTGCTGACCGGTAACGACGGCGATGCTATCAGATTTTTGCAAGCGATCGATATGCTCGAGAGTTCTTTCGCCGGCGCCCCAACTCCGATTCATTCGCTGCAGCGCCGCGCAGAGCCTGGCGCGGTCGACTGTGTGATTCGCCAACACACGGTCGCGGCGCTCTAGCAAATCGTAATGATGCTTTATCGCTTCGGGATAGAAACGTCGTAACGACACAGAGTCGCGCAGGTAATCGAGGAAGAGCTTGGTCTGTTGCGGAATCTCAGCGAAGGGAATCTGCTCGACGCGCAAACCAAGTCGTTCTGGCGACGCATGACAGGCGGTTTCGGCGATGCTCAATTTCGAGGTGGCTCCTGTGCAAAGCATTTTACGCGGGGTGTGTGATGAGTGCTAGGAGTCAGCCGCGGAGGTCAGAACTCGATGAATCGGGGTAGCGATCAGATCGGCGTTCACGAGTAGCTTTATGATCCCGTCGCTACGGCTTCGGGTTCTGAGACAAGCGCTGCCTCGTGCAGCAAGGATTCAATCTCTGCGATAGCTTCTTGAGCTGGCCGCTTTAACGGCGCACGCACAGCGCCACCCAAATAGCCGGCCATTTCCATCGCCGCCTTGAGTCCGCCAATCCCATAAGTTCTCGTAACCGCACGCGCGAGAGCCGTCAGAGATTGCTGCAATCGATCTGCGCGATCGTTTTCGTTTGCTTGAACGGCGCGATAGATTTCCAAACAGATTTCCGGCGCGCAACAACCGACGGCCAGAATTCCGCCGCGCGCGCCCGCGCGCAACGCCTCGGCGAATACGGTGCCATTGCCGATCATCATTACAAAGTCGCTACGGACCCTCTGCACAGTCCGGCGGAAGGTCTCGACGTCATTCGAGCTGTCTTTCATCCCGATGATGTTGTCATGGTCGCTGAGGCTGTCCGCGGTTTCTGCTTCAATCTTGATCCCCGTTAAGTCTGGCATGCTGTAAAGAACGATGGGAATCGGCGAGGCGTCGGCTACCGCGGTGTAGTGTGCTTCGAGAGCGCCTTGAGTCATCGCTGAACGATAATACTGCGGGGTGATAACCAGCGCCGCTTCTGCTCCAGCTTTGGCGGCAAGCTCAATCTCTTCGATCGTGCCGCGCGTGCTCTGTTGGCCCGCGCCGACAATAAAGCTCATCGAATCAGGCGTCGCCCCGCGCGCGGTTTCAATCACCCGCAAGTATTCGGTCTCATTTAGATTGACGCGCTCGCCCGTCGAACCGAGCACGACGTAACCGGTGATTCCGATCTGGTTCCACTTCTCAATATTCGAAACTAGTCCATGCGTGTCGATCGTTTCATCGGGTTTGAACGGGGTAGTGATGGGCAGCAATAGGCCGCTTAGATTGATTGACATGATCGCGTCGAATTATAGCGAGGCGATGTGGATTGGGAAAGGAGAGGAGCTCAGTAGGAGCAGAATGTTTATGGACCCACTGTGCTTTTCTTCTCTTTCCGCATTGGACAAAATGCAGAGAACTTTGCCTAATGCGCGGGAGACTTGGGATGCCACGTGAACTATAAACATGCCGTGCCTAACGCCACGGTGCGTATCCGCCATCGATCGCTCATGAGGCAAGCCCCTATTTTCGCTGACTGAGAATTGTCGCTATAATGAGCCTCACTTGTTTACTTTTTCCAAAGGCTGAATTCTAGTGGGATCTGAATCGCACGATTCGAGCGGAATATTGAACCATGCCATATCTCAAACCTGAACGACCCGAAAAAGTCAGCGCGCCTTCGCTCAAAGCCAGCAAGGATCGCGGAGAGAAATTGGTTTGCCTTACGGCTTACGACTATCCGACCGCGCGCATCGTCGATGAAGCCGGCATCGATATCATTCTAGTGGGAGACAGTCTCGGAAACGTGGTGCTGGGGTATGGCAACACGGTACCGGTCACTCTCGATGAAATTCTGATTCACGTAAAAGCAGTACGCCGCGGTGTTGAGCGCGCCTTGCTGGTCGCGGACATGCCTTACGGAACATTTCATACGGGCGCCGACGACACGGTGCGAGCAGCGCTGCGTTTGGTTAAAGAAGGTGAAGCTGAGGCGGTCAAACTCGAAGGTGGATTGAAACGCGTGAAGCTGGTGAAAAGGCTGGTGAACGAAGAAATCTCAGTGATGGGCCACATCGGTTTGACGCCGCAGTCGATCAATCAACTGGGCGCTTATCGCGTGCAGGGCAAAACTGCGGACGCTGCGCGACGACTACTCGACGATGCCTACGCGCTTGAAGAAGCGGGTGTTTTTTCAATTGTGCTGGAGTTGGTGCCGCGCGAGATCGCGCAGATGATCACCGAGAACGTTAAGGTGCCGACGATTGGTATCGGGGCGGGCTCGCACTGCGACATCCAGGTTTTGGTATTTCATGATCTACTTGGCATGGCGTTCGGCAAGTTGCCGCGCTTCGTGCGCGAGTACGCGAATCTGCGCGAAACAATTACCGACGCAGTCACGCGCTGGGCCGAAGACGTGCGCAACGGTAATTATCCTTCGGACGGCGAATCTTATGGCTTGCCTGCGGAGGCAGCCGCCGAACTGAGGTTAGAAACTACGAAAGAGGTGAAGCGCTGACGTAGCTTCCTCTGGTCTTTGGTCTTGATCTTTGGTCTTTGAAAAAAACTAAGACCAAAGTCCTAAGATCAAAGACCTTTCTTTTATGGAGATTGTCAGCAGACGCAAACGAATGATGTCCGTCGCCCGCCGCTTGCGACGAGAAGAAAACCGCACGATCGGTCTCGTGCCGACGATGGGCGCGCTGCATCAGGGACACCTGAGCTTGATTCACGAGGCGCGCGCCTTGTGCGACGTCGTAGTGGTTTCGGTATTTGTTAATCCCGCGCAGTTTGGCCCCTCAGAAGATTTTGAAAGCTACCCGCGCGACTTGACGCGCGACTCGGCATTGCTGGCCGAATACAATGTCGATTATGTTTTCGCGCCGACGGTAGAAGAGATTTATCCCCACGGGTTTTCAAGCTACGTGACTGTCGAAGGGCTGTCCGACAAATTGGAAGGCGCCGCGCGCCCCGGTCATTTTCGCGGTGTGACTACCGTCGTGTCGATCTTACTCAACATTGTCAGGCCGAACTTTGCGTTCTTCGGGCAAAAGGACGCGCAGCAATCGATCGTGATCAAACAGATGGTGCGCGACCTGGCATTTGATTCGGAAATAGTTGTGTCGCCGATCGTCAGGGAAGAATCGGGTTTGGCGTTGTCATCGCGCAATTCCTATCTGGACGACTCTGAACGAAAGGCCGCGGCTATCTTGAACCAGGCGCTGTTGCAGGCGCGCACGGCGTACGCCGATGGCGAGCGCAACGCCGCGAAGCTGATTGAAATTGTTCGGTCAACAATTGCAGACGAACCGCGGGCGCGCATCGATTACGTCAGCCTAAACGACGGTGAAACGCTTGAGAAGCTGGACAGAATCCACGAACGGCCCGCCTTATTGTCGCTGGCGGTCTTCATCGGCAAGACGCGTTTGATCGATAACGTCGTTTTGAGTGAATCAAAGAAGATTGCAGTGACGGCGAACGGTTAACGTGGATTAATTCGATGAATCAAAGGGCGCACATATCTTTCTCGCTTAACGGTGAACCGGCCGAGGTGGCGTTCGCGCCCCATAAGACTCTGCTCGAGGTCTTGCGAGAAGATCTTGGCCTTACCGGAACTAAGCACGGATGCGAATTGGGTGAATGCGGCACGTGCACGGTGCTGGTCGATGGTAGATCGATCCTGTCTTGCTTGATGCTGGGCCTTGACGCAGAAGACCGTGAAGTCGAAACGATTGAAGGCATGGCCGATGGTGGACAACTTCATCCGTTACAGGACACCTTCGCCGATGTTGGCGCGGCGCAATGCGGCTACTGCTCACCCGGGTTTTTGTTGGCAGCGAAAGAATTGATCGAAAAATTGCCGAACCCTTCGCGTGATGAAATTAAAGAGGCGTTATCCGGAAATCTCTGCCGCTGCACCGGGTACATCAAAATCTACGAAGCGGTGGAGTTGGCAGCGGCGCGTATGCGCGGCGAAGAAATGGAATTACCACGCGAGAGTTTGGTTGGATTGGAATAGAGCAGCCACAGATGAACACAGATGACACAGACAAGCTTAGAGTATCCTGTTCAGCTTTAGGTTTTTTCTAATCTGTGTTCATCTGTGGCTGCTTTCTTTGGTCGACGATGGACAAGCGCGACGGGAAACTAAATGTTGTTGGCAAACCTTTTCGTAAGGTCGATGCGCGCGCCAAGTGCACCGGCCAAACGAAATTTGCCGACGACATTGTGCTGCCGCGAATGCTCGCCTGCAAAATTCTCCGCAGTCATGAACCGCATGCGCTAATTAAGAAGATCGATTTCACGAAAGCACTGGCGCTGCCCGGCGTAATCGCCATCATCACCGGCAAGGATCTTCCGATTCCGTACGGCATCCTTCCTGTAAGTCAGGACGAACACGCATTGTGTATCGACAAAGTGCGTTTCGTCGGCGACCCGGTTGCCGCCGTCGCAGCTATCGATGAAGACGTCGCGTTCGATGCGATGAATCTGATCGAGGTCGAATACGAGCCGCTGCAGACAATCACGTCGATCGAAGAAGGCTTGATGATCGACCAACCGCGCATCCATGAGTACGGCGATGGTGGAAATGTTCATAAGAAAGTTTCTTTGGAGTTCGGCGACGTCGATGAGGGATTCGCGGAAGCCGATCTGATTCGCGAGGACACCTTCTTTTACGAAGGCAACACGCACCTGCCGATGGAGCAACACGCAGCAGTCGCTTACTTTGATTCCGATCGGAAGCTGTCACTTTGGAGCTCGACCCAAACGCCGCACTACGTACATCGCGCACTAACCAAGGTCCTTGAAATTCCCGCAAGTCACATTCGCGTAATCGCGACCCCGAATGGCGGCGGCTTTGGCGGCAAGAGCGATCCTTTCAATCATGAAGTCATCGTTTCAAAGCTTTCAATGATCACCGGCCGTCCGGTGAAGTGCACGCTGACTCGCGAAGAAGTTTTCTATTGTCATCGTGGCCGCCATCCGGTGCTCATGCACGTTAAGACCGGCGTAAAAAAGGACGGCGCGATCACCGCGATGCATTTCAAGTCATTTCTCGACGGAGGAGCTTATGGAAGCTATGGCGTCGCCAGCACGTTCTACACAGGCGCGCTGCAAACCGTGACTTATGATGTGCCGCGCTACAAATTTCAGGGCGCGCGCGTCTTCACGAACAAACCACCGTGCGGACCAAAACGCGGCCACGGCACTCCGCAGCCGCGATATGCTTTGGAAGTCCATCTGGACAAGATTGCAGAGCAACTAAATCTCGATCCGGCTGATATGCGTCGTCAGCATCTCGTCCCACCGAACTCAGTTACGGCGAATTATCTGCGCATCGGCAGCATGGGTTTAGGTGCGTGCATCGATAAGGTTGTTGAAGGGTCGAATTGGAAGAAGAAATTCTCGTGGCCTGAGTACGCAGGCGTCGCGCCTGCCGCGTCGACACCGCGTGTCGGCGGGTTAGAATCCCGAGCAGTCGGGATAGCGACCGGATCACGTGAATCGAGCGGGTCAATTGATCCCGTCGCTACCGCTCCGGGTTCTGACTCTCGCAAAGGTATCGGCATCGCGTGTTCGTCTTACATCTGCGGCGCAGGTCTGCCAATCTATTGGAACAATATGCCGCAATCCGGCGTTCAGCTTCGCCTCGATCGGCAGGGCGGCGTTTGTGTGATGTGCGGCTCGACGGATATTGGTCAAGGATCGGATTCGATTCTTGCGTACATCGTCGCAGAGATCTTGGGAATCGATCCTTTCGATATTCGCATTGTCACCGCGGACACTGACTTGACTCCGGTCGATCTTGGGAGCTATTCGAGCCGCGTAACGCTGATGACTGGGAACGCCGCAATCCAGGCCGCCGAACGAGCGCGCGAACTGCTGACGATCGCGGTCGGCGAAAAGCTGGGAGTGCCAATCGAAAATATTTCCTTCGCGGAACGCCGCGCCTTCGATGTCGAAAATCCAGACGTCGGCGTCTCGTTCGCTGAAGCCGTGGTGCTGGCGGAATCGAAGTTTGGGACGATTGGGACCGTTGGTTCATACACTCCGCCGCGCTCGCCGGGTAAGTACAAAGGCGCCGGCGTTGGGCCATCGCCGGCCTACAGTTATTCGGCTGCGGTTGCTGAAGTCGACGTCGACGCGCAAACGGGCATCGTAACTGTTGAGCGAATCTGGATTGCGCACGACATCGGAAAATCGATCAATCCCGTCCTGGTGATGGGCCAGGTCGAAGGCAGCGTCTACATGGGCCTGGGCGAAATCCTGATGGAAGAGATGTCATATCGCGCGAATCGAAACGTGGTGCATAAGTTTCCGTCAATGCTTGAATACAAGAGTCCGACGACGATGGAGATGTGCGACGTCAAGACCTATCTGATCGAGGATCCTGATCCGAATGGACCATTCGGTGCCAAGGAAGTCGGACAGGGACCACTCTTGCCAGTGCCGCCGGCGGTCGCCAATGCTGTTTACAATGCTGTTGGCGTGCGGATTGATGAAGTGCCAATTACTCCTGAAAAAGTTTTGAAAGCGCTGCGGGAAAAATCCAAAGGCCGTGATGCTCGTTATGGGCCGGATTCGATTCCATCGGTTGAATGGCCCGAACCTCTGCGGGTGCTGACACCGGCCGAGGGTGGCGACGGTCGCGAGATGCCGCGCGTTGCGGTACATTCATAATTAGCATGAAACGATATCTGCCTTTCTTAATAATTTTGTTTGTGCTCCTCGCGGGCGTCGCCGTCGCCGCGACACTGTGGAAGAGAAGTACGCCGGCGGGTTCGAGTGGCGCAGCGCCCTTTGCGAGTAGCCCAGTTGCTACTTCCAAT
>DASQYL010000169.1:0-4943 GCA_035639235.1 Pyrinomonadaceae bacterium
AGATCACTTGCGATTCATCTGCTTGCACTTTCTCTTTCACGGAGGCTGGCGCCCGTTGTGGCTTTGCGATATCGGATTGATGGTCGAAGCGGCCGGAACTAATTTCGATTGGGATCGTTGTCTCAGCGGCAAGCGAAAGTATGCCGACTGGATCGCTTGTACGATGGGACTGGCTCATCAACTGCTGGGGGCTAAGGTTCGCGAGACGCCGGTGGAAAAACGCGCGCGCACCCTGCCTCAATGGTTGGCAAAGTCATTGCTGAAGCAGTGGGGAAAAAGCGCGGGGATGAGCGGGGCGGCGACGCTATCGTTTTCGTTGACGCAACGGCTGCGCGAACCTAAAGCTATCGCTCAAGCCCTGCGCCGCCACTGGCGAAATCCGATTCAGGCATGCGTAGAGATGGATGCGTCTTTTGCCAAGTCGCCTTGGCCGATGTTGCAGATTGGATCGGCCCTTTCGCGCGTGCCCAAATTTGCGGGCGAGGTTGTTGGTCAGATAAGAAGCTAGGGCGTCGCCCTCATCGCCCGCCGCATCGATTCAGGAACGCGAGACTTATCGACGGCGAATATCGGACGAAACTTGCCGGCGAATTTCAGCGCGACGTATTGCGCGCCGTCGTTGAGATCGATCACCAAAATGGCTTCGTCGATCGTGCACAGGTGGGCCATGCAACCGCGCATGACGATCGTGTCACCGTCTTTTTCAATCGGCGTTTCGACCTGCATGCGATCGGTGAACGCCTGATAATTTATTGCGAGCAACTGACGCAGCCCTGTCTTCACCGCCGGCACACTCTTGAAAAGTTCGTTGGGATATTTGCCGACATATTTCTCGTAATCAGACGGGTCGAAAGACGATTGGCCGCGCGGCAGCGCCTCGACAATCACAGAGAATCGCCCCCGCCATGCTTCGCCCATCAAACTCTCGCCGACGCTGATTTTGTAATCACCGGTCTCGTCAACTCCTCCGTCATAAATCACACCGCCCGGGCCGCCGTCCTGTTTCCCCGATGGCCAGATCAAAACGCCGCGCGTGCTGCCCGGCGCGTCGATCTGAACTCGAACATGTTGGCCGGCGCCAAGCCGCAGAACGAACCAGGCGTTATCGCGAATGCCTCGCAAATAAGCCGTCGCGCGAGCCTCAGTTGCGCCGCGCGCAAAAACAATTCTGCGCAGTGCGCGTTCGGTCTGTGCGGATAGGATTAAGGAGACCGCTGCGATGAGGAATGGTGCAGCGAGTAAGCGTTTGACTTTCATGGGGGGATGCCTTTCGCGGTTAAATGCCGCGGGCGGGGACCAGCCTCGCCCGCCCCTAAAGTCGGCCGTTACTTATAACTGATGATCACACGTTCGATCGAAGGCGGCAGCTCGTGCATTTCGCTACGCGCAAAGCCGGCGCGCTTGAACATCTGCTCAAAATCGGCATACGTGTACGCGTCGCCCCTCGGCGTGCCGCCGAGCATCTGCATCGCAAACCAGGCTGCTTGTGGTGGTGACACGCGATCGTCGTTGGGCACGAACTCAAGCGCAACTGCGCGGCCGCCGTCGGCCAACGCCGCGAACACTTTACGCAACAACTTCTCGCAGGTTTCTTTATCGAAGTGATGCAGGAAATTCGTCAACAAGACGATGTCGTAACCGGTGCCGTAATCAACGTCGAACGCGCTGCCCGGATTCATTTGATAGCGATCTGAAACGCCGGCAGCTTGCGCGTTCTGCTTCGCAACTTCGAGCACCTTGGGCCAGTCGACGGCGGTGACCTCCGCTTGTGAATTCTGTTTAGCGAAAGCGATCCCGTACAAGCCGTGACCGGCGGCGATATCGAGCACGCGCAGCTTCTTGTCTTTTGCCGGATCAACGAGTTGGGCCAACAGCTGCGAGGGCAGCGCCATCATCGGTTGCATTGAACGCGCAAACTCAACCCACATCGGATGGTTCGGTTCAAATGCCCGATCGTCGGCGTAGCCGCCGCTGCGGACGGTCTCGGTCAAACGCTCAAACGGTTCGGTGATGTACGATGAGACAATGAAGTTACTGATCGTGCCCATGTACGCGGGCGAGCGCTTGTCGAGAAATGTCGCGGAATCGAGCGTCAGCGAATAGTCGTTGCCTCGCTTGGTCAGAAAACCGATGATGGTCAGAAAATCGCAGAGGATGCGTGTGCCGCGTTCCGATGCGCCGCAACGCTCGGCGATCGCTTTGACCGACGTGTTGCCCTCGCCAATTGCCGTGAACAACTCGAGTTCAATCGCAGTCTTGAGAGCCTGCGTTCGTTGATAACCGTTGAATGTGTCGAAAATTAGCGCCGGAGTTGGTTGTTTTCCGGCTTGCGCTTCTGGAGACATGAATACTCCCCTTCCCTTGTCGAAATTAAATTTTAGGGGGAAACGAGAGCGTACAAGAACAGCGACTGAAAAGTCTAACGCGGTGGCACCTGGCAGTCGTGTCAGAACCGGGAGCAGTAGCGACCGGATCAAGTGCGAGCGCGGAAAGAAGACGATGCCCTGACAACTTGAACATGAAACGGCCACTTGATCCGGTCGCTACCGCTGCCGGTTCTGACACTAGTTGAGTCTTAACTCGACCGGCTGCGCCAAGCCTTCGATTGTAAGCGTGAGATTTTTTGGCGATGCCACGGGTTCTTTCTGCGGCGAGATGAAGACGAGCAATCCCTGGCGCTTACCTTCTGTATGAGTCAGCGGATCTTTCAAATTAAACTCGTACTCGCGAAATTCTTTTTCGAATCGCTTCCGCGCATTCGGATTGTAGAGTGTTACTCCGTTCGCTTTCAGAATGCGCCCGATTGCCTGCTTCGTCGAAATCAACTTCCAAGCGCTGTTGGCTGAGTCCGTCAAACGAAACTTCAGCTTTTTGATCTCGATTGCCTCGCCACTGTTGTGCACGACTTCCAGGCGAATAGGCAGCAATCCCGCGAGTTGCAGATTCGATTCAAAGAGTTCCTGGGTCTCTTCGTCGGTCAACAGCGGCGACGCCCGAAACGAAAGCGTGCCCACGTTCGTGCTGGCGGCGGACGGCGGCATCGCAACCAGTTCTTTGGCGGGTTTTACTTTGAAGAGCGACTTATTGCATGAAGTAGTAAAACCAGCAACGAGCGAAAGAGATACGAACGCGATCGCGGCCGTGATTCGGTTCCATTGAATTTGTTTACTTAAGGTGGATGGCGGTTTGTTACTAGGCATTCTTTGTGTCTCTGTGAGTCCTCTGTGCCTTTGTGGTGAAAAATGATTCAGTAGATTTACCACAGAGAACACAAAGGATTCACAGAGACACAAAGAAACAAATCAAAGTTAGCTGGCGATCTGAATTGGCTCGGCAGCGGTCGCAGCCATGCTCGAACCGATGCGATGAAGCTGTGTCGCATCGACCATGTTCAACCCATGATCGCGCACCGTCTTGAACCCGGGCAGAATCTCATCGACCGGCGCGCGCATCACGCCTTTGCTGCGCTTGTGCCCCGTGAAGTCGAGATAGAGATGCTTGCGCATGAATCGATCGGGAACGCCGGCAAATCGATACAGCGGATACTTTATGCCGTTGCCGAAAAGCTTGCGCCCGAGACCGTAGTAATAAAGCGGCACGCCCAAAGAGAATTTCATGTTAGCCTTGGTGCCGCCGTGCCAGAAATTCAAGTTGTATTTCCAGCAGGTGTAGAAGAACTCCCACTGCAGATCGGTCATCTCAATCAGCTTCGCGCTGTCTTTCTTCTGCATGCGCGTGTGCTCGAGCGGCACAAAGAACGTCGGCACGAACGTGCCCTTGGCGTCGCGGAGATCGTAAAGCAGCTTGAGCGATTCTTTGGTGTCTTCGTCAGTTTCGCCTGGTAAACCGATGATGAAAGTGCAGAAAGGAAACCAGTTGTGCTTGTTGAGAATTTCCATTCCCTTAAGCACGACGTCGCGCCATTGCGTCGCCTTGTAAGGATATGCTTTGCCCTTCATGAAGATGTCAAAGAGACGCGGACTGCCGGTTTCCAAACCGATGATCGGATCGGTCATGCGCTGATCGGCGTCTGTCGATTCTTTATGTTGCACGTGCGAGAACGGAACGATCAGCGGCGTTAGGCGCTCGACGATCGAAGGATCTTTGACAACGGGCGCCATTGTGATGTGCGACATCTGCAGCGTCTCGACGCCAGGAACGCTTTTTACGCCGCGAAGCATGGTCTCGAGCGCGGGTATATTCGTTTCAAAATTCGAGTGCTGCTCGTAGAGGAACATGTCCTCAGTCGCGAGCATTATTTCGGTGGCGCCTTCGCGCGCGTTGACGCGCACGCTCTCCATGATGTGCTCGATCGGAAATGAGCGTCCAACTTTGGTCGCGGGACCACAGAATTGACAGCCGCGTCCGCAGCCGCGCGTGATCTCGACGACGCCAAAAGTCGAGCGATGCCGCACGACCGGAATCTCTTCAACGGTCGGCTGCATCGATTTCGGGACTTTGATAATTCGTTCCAGCGTAGGATCGCCGTCCATCATTCGCTTGAACAGATCGCTGAAGACGCGCTCGATCTCACCGTCGATCAAATAATCGACATTGAATTCATCAAGCCGCTCAGCGCGCTCAAGCTGCCACGCTCCGGGACCACCGATCACGATCTTTGGCCGGTATTTTGCGATGACTGGATGCTTTACGATCTTAAGAAACTCGGCGGCGTTGAGTGGGATCAGATTCTTGCCGGCGATCTTGGAATAGACATCGGTGGCGTACGAAATTCCCAGCGGGTTGTGCGCGTGGATCGCGAGCACTTTCGTTTCCGGTCCAATAAATTTTTCCAGATTTTCCAGATAGCAAACGACGACGTCTTCTTCGGGATAGTCGCGCAACAACAACGTTTCGACCATGCGCAAACCGTTAGGCACGTACTTGGCGCGACCGTCAGGCCATGACTCATTGATTAGAGAATGTGGGCTGATCCATTTGTG
>DASQYL010000170.1:0-7386 GCA_035639235.1 Pyrinomonadaceae bacterium
GGGCAAAACGACATCATTGTCGGATCGCCGATCGCAAATCGGCCGCGCGCCGAAACCGAAAACCTAATCGGCTTCTTTCTTAACAATCTGGCCCTGCGCAGCGATTTATCGGGTAATCCAAAATTTACCGAGCTGCTCTCGCGCGTCCGGCAGACTGCTTTGGACGCCTATTCAAATCAGGATGTGCCGTTCGAAAAACTGGTGGAAGAGTTGAAGCCCGAACGTGATCTCTCGCGCACTTCAATTTTTCAGGTGTACTTCAACCTGTTCAGCTTTTCCGATCAGGTCCAGTTGCCGGGCGGTGGCAGCACAAACTTTGTGGACGCGTGGCTGCAAGCAGAAGAAGCGGTTTCGAAGTTCGATTTAACGCTTTACGCGGGCGTGGGGAAGAAGGAGATCAAGCTGGCATTCGTTTACAAAACTGACTTGTTCACCCCAGAACGCATGACGGAAATGATGCGTCAGTTCGAGTGCCTGCTCGAGCAAATCGTGGCGAAGCCAGAGCAGCCGATCGGCAGCTATGCGTTGCTGACGCCAGCCACCGCAACGGTGATCGCCGATCCGACCGAGCCGCTTGAAGCACACAAGTTTGAATCCATAACGGCACTCGTTTCCAAACAAGCGCAGCGCCGTCCGAACCAAGCCGCCGTCGTCGATGTAAATCGAACCTGGACTTATCGCGAACTTGAGTCGCGAAGCAATCAGCTTGCGAACTACTTGCGAGCGAATGGAATTCGCAAACGCGATGTAGTTGCGATTTACGCGCATCGCAGTGCGCCACTGGTGTCAGCAATAGTCGGCGTGTTGAAAGCCGGCGGCGCCTTTACGATCGTCGATCCCGCACATCCGGCGGCGCGCATGATCGATTGTTTGCAGGTCGCATCGCCGCGCGCATTCATTCACATCGCTGACGCTGGGCTATTGCCGCAAGAGTTGTCGCGGTTTCTAGAGTCGATTGATTGTACGCCGATTATTACTCTGTCGAACAATGGCAATTCGGAAGCAATCAGGTACTGCTCAACTGAAGATCCGAACGTCACAATTGATGCCGACGATCTCGCCTACATCGCATTCACGTCAGGCTCAACCGGCACGCCCAAAGGAGTGATGGGCCGGCACGGGCCTTTGACGCTCTTCACGTCGTGGGCCGCTCAGAAATTCGGGCTGAACGAAACCGATCGGTTTTGCATGCTGTCAGGTCTGGCCCACGATCCTTTGCATCGCGACATCTTCACGCCTTTGCAACTCGGCGGAACTATCTGCATTCCAGGCACTTCGGACATGGAAGCGCCCGGGCGATTGCGCGTCTGGATGAAAGCCCAACGCATCACCGTCGCCAACCTTACGCCCGCAATGGCGCAGCTATTATGCGAGCAACACGAACCTAAAAGTGACGGTCAGATTAATTCTCTGCGCTACTCATTTCTGGTCGGCGATGTGCTCAAGCACAGCCAGGTGGCCCGACTAAAGCAGTTGGCGCCCGCGATCACGACGGTGAATTTGTTTGGCGCAACGGAGACGCAACGCGCTGTCAGTTACTACGTGCCCGACGCGGCAACGGCATCGGCAAAACAGGTTCTGCCTCTGGGAAAAGGCATCACCGACGTGCAGTTGCTGCTCTTGAATGGATCGGAAAAACTCTGCGGCATCGGCGAGCTTGGCGAGATCTGTTTCCGCAGTCCGCATCTCGCCGCCGGTTATCTGGGCGACGCGAAACTGACTGCCCAGCGATTCATCCACAACCAGTTCACCAACAACGAGCGCGATCGCCTTTATCGCACCGGCGATCTGGGCCGCTATTTACCCGATGGGAACGTCGAGCATGCCGGCCGCGCCGACCGACAGCTCAAGATTCGCGGCTTTCGGATCGAGCCCGGTGAGATTGAAGCAGCGATAACAAAGAGCGGCGGTGCGCGCGAAGCAGCCGTAATTTTTCGAAACGACTCGCAGGATTTGGTCGCGTACGTGGTGCCGGCTGAAGGTGCGGCTCTTACGAGTGACAAGCTGCGATGGGTACTCGGCGAAAAATTGCCGGCTTACATGGTCCCCAAGAACTTCGTGATCATGGCGGCGTTGCCACTCACGCCAAACCGAAAACTTGATAGGCGCGCGCTGCCGGATCCGGCGGAACTCGCGATTGCAAGGCTTTCAAATGATACGGCGCCCTCGTCACCAACCGAACAAACGCTAGTCGAAATTTGGCAAACGGTTCTCGGGATCTCGAGCTTCGGTGTCCACGATAACTTCTTCGAATTAGGCGGTCATTCATTGATCGCAGTGCGACTGTTCGCGTTGATCGAAAAACAGTTTGGCAAACGTCTCCCGCTGGCGACTCTCTTTCGCGCGCCGACGGTAGCGCAACTCGCCGCGATCCTCGACACTCAAGATGAGCCGCGCCTGTCATCGCTGGTGCCGATTCAACCGCGCGGTTCTCGTCCGCCCTTTTTCTGCGTACACGCTGTCGGGGGAAACGTTTTGGAGTATTACGATTTGGCAAAACATCTCGGCATGGACCAACCATTCTATGGCCTGCAATCGCGCGGATTGAATGGCGAGGCGTCACCGCATACAACTATCAACGAAATGGCTGCGCACTACATTCGCGAAATGCGTGAAGTTCAGCCTCTCGGCCCCTACTTTATCGGCGGCCGCTCACTCGGTGGAATTATCGCCTACGAAATGGCTTGCCAACTCCGCGCGGCTGGTCATGAAGTGGGCTCGGTGAGTTTGCTGGATTCATATCCGGTTGGTTATGAGCGGGTGTCGAACTCCGGCCACGTGATTAAACGAAGAGCGCAACATTTCCGAAAACGATTCAATGCGCACTGGCAAAACATACAGAGCCTGCCCGCACGTGACAAGCTCTCGTACATCTTCAACAAGTCCAAATATGGACCAGTGCGCATCAAGAGCAAATTGTGGCGAACGATTTATCGATCCTACAAGAATTCTGGCCGCGATCTTCCGAAAGCGTTGAATGACGTCGAGCAATTCAATTGGCTGGCAGCGCAAAATTATCGCCCGCAAACTTACGATGGTCGAGTAACTTTATTCTGGGCCAGCCAAGACCTGCGGGCGAAATTCGACATGCTGGAAGGTTGGCGGGCGCTCGCCCGTGGCGGCGTCGAACTGATCGAAGTCGCGGGAACGCACCTCGACATAATCAAAGAACCTCACGTTGGTGATGTGGCGAAGAAGCTCAATGCGTGTTTGGTAACCGCGAGGTCTTAAGCTCTCGTTCACTCCGAAATCGGAAACAGCAACTCATTGCCGTCGGAATCGTCGATCTGGATCGAGTCATATCCCCACCACGCTTCCTTAACAGGAATAGAGCGCTCGACAATTTCACGACGAAGCTCTGCCAGCCCTTCCGGCGTCAGCTCAATGAACAAACGCGCTCTATCTCTGCGGCTAGTGTCCTCGCAAAGAATGATCTCGCATTCCCCGTGACTGACCTGGCAGACTTTGCCCGTGCCGTCGCCTTCATGCCACGCTTTCTCAAACCCAAGCATTTCGACATAGAAACGAATTGCACGATTGATGTCGGCGACGAAGAGCACAGGACGTGTGTACCAACGATGAGGGATCTGATTTTCCGCGGGCGGATGTGCCATCATTGTCGGTGTGTTGATCTGTCGAATTCAGAGCGAAACGATCCACGAGTTGCCAGGCGCGGTTATCATCAGCGCTGCGCAGACGCAGCACGCTCAAAGACAATCCAAAGAGTGAATCTAAGACTGTCCGGACCTACGCGGCTGGTAATTTGCCAACATCCAGGTGTCGGGAAAATCACAGATGATGGTTGGGCCAAACCATCGTCGGTTCCTTGAGCCAATGTTACGCCCAACGGCGGCGCAGTCGTATCCAATCTACGCCCCGCGAGGCTCATCGGTTTCCGCGCCTTGAACCAAAGGAACTTTGTCTGTATCGAACCATCCTCCAACGTGATGTTGCTTCCCGGCCGAAACACGAGAACGCCATTTCTTGGTAACCATGTCGACACTGATTTGTTGCCGTGCCACTCGTAGATTTTCCAAAAATCTGCGCCTGGCTGGCCCGGCCTTCGTTGCCCTGGCCGTTCAAAAGTTTGCCACGCCACCTTTCGTCCGTTCGGTTTGGTCACGTGACATGTGCTGGGGGCGGTTATGTTCGCCGGTTGCGATGACCACTGCGCATTCGCGCTGATGGAAAAAAGGAAGTACTGAGCGAAAAAGATTAGAAGCCCTAGGCAATATTTTCGCACGCAATACCTCCTCATCCGTCACTCGTCACTTATCGCTCATCACGCATCATCCATCACTCATGACGCATGTAACACGCAAGCCGTTTTCTACTTTCCCGTGTTCACGAACGCAACGCAATCTCCCTGCTTCTTGAAAGTTCGAGGAGTATCGAACGTTCTCCTACCACCGTTCTTGCACTGATCTCTGTTTGTCGGCGGACCTACAACTGACATGGGTGTGAACGCTTCGACTATCGCATACGCGCCGAGATCGTCGGTGGTGCCGCCAATGGCGTAAAGCACACCGTTCACAACTCCGACGCCCAGACCGGTTCGCGGTGTGGGCATGGAAGGCGCCATGGTCCATGCATTTAGATTGGGGTCATAAGCGTCTACCTCGTTGGTAATGCCGCCACTGATGCAATTGTGAGCGCCGCCGACTGCGTAAAGAACACCATTCACCGTTCCCGTGGCCGGGCCATTGGGAATCGGTAAAGGGGCCTTGCTGGTCCAGGTATTGGTGGCCGGGTCATACGCTTCAACCGTCGCCAGACAGCCTAAGCTGTCGCCGCCTCCGACGGCGTAGAGAATTCCACTCACCACGCTTACACCGAGGCGACCGCGCGGAGTCGGCATCGAGGTCTTTGTGGTCCAACTGTCCGTCGCCGGATCGTAAGCCTCGACGGTTGCGAGTTCGCTTGTGTTACGTCCACCGACTGCATAGACAATACCGTTGATTGCGGCTACGCCGGGTGCGTACCGGGCTGTGGGCATAGATGTCTTACTCGTCCATGTGTCAGTCAATGGATCGTAAGCTTCCACGGTCGCCAGACTACCGGAACTGTCCTGACCTCCTACGGCGTAGAGAATTCCATTAACCACGCCCACGCCCAAGTCCCCTCGTGCGGTGGGCATGGCAGCTTTGCTCGACCACGTGTCGGTCGCCGGATTGTAAGCTTCGACCGTTGCGATGAACGGATCCGGACAGCAGGTCCTGCTCTTATAGCCACCGACGGCATAGAGAATTCCGTTGACTTCGCCAATGCTAAGATGTGATCGAGGAGTCGGCATTGGAGCCTTCGTGGTCCAGGTACCGCTTTGAGCCGAGACCGTTAACGGCACTGCAAGGATCATGCAAGTCAAGGACAGACCTAAGATCGTGCTCAAAACGTTCTTTGTAAATGTCATATTTCCTCCTTTTCGGGAAGCGAGGTGCCTGGGCTTTGAGTGACCCGAGGTTGTTGACCGGGCCACGGCGTTACCGAGTCCCGATGCATCGGGACCGGACCAAAACGGCTGCGAAACACGCTTCCCGTGGCTCCGGTCCAACGATTTGTTGGGTTGGCCCGACGGAGTTAAGACGGACAAGTTCTTTTGTTCCATGTCAGAGTAACGACCCATGGTTCCAAATATTGTTTGCCGCGAATATTCCGCACGTTACCGTAGCGCCGGATTGTGACGTACTCGTAGTCCTTAATCGTTATGGCGGGTTGACCCAACATGAGGGTGAGTCCGTCATACTTCCCTGGTTTGCCACGCGTTCCGGGTGGGGCAATTTCGTCGACAAAAGCATCTACAAGGTCATCGTCGACCAATACGTCCAAGTTGATCGCATCCTTAGATGTACGCCTCGGTTCAAGCGTCATTCTACAAACCTGACCGTCAGTAGCATATTCCGCAGTCATGAAGATGCCCGGTCGCACTTCGTAGGCCGTAATAGGATGATATTTCTTGTCAAGGTCGACTGAAGTTTGCGCGCGAGCACCAGCAGAACACCACAGCAGAGTGAACGACGCAATAAGAATAGGAGTCTTCATTTCATTCCTTTCAGGCGGTAGGCTCATTTGGCCAACCCAACTATGTATTATGCGAACTGACTTCGCATAAGCCGCTTTTAGAGGCTCTTATATCAACTATCTCCCCGGTCAGCAAAACAACTCTCCCGATGCTGCGGTCGAACGGTGTGGTAGCCCCGACCGTTAGCGAGGGCGCAAAGCGCACCAATCACACCCTCCCTAACCGTCGCGATACTGCCCCGCTTCGCGTTCAATGCTCATCCCACTCCGCACCATCGGGAGTCAAATCAAAAGGCTAAGGCGTTGGTTGTGAATCGCAATCACTCGCTGCAATAACGCGAGCGACTCCGCCGCCCGCTTTGCGGGCTGGCGAGTCTTTTTCTAACTCCACCGCCAGGGCTGGGGCCCGTGGCTGTTATTCTGTCGCCGCTGCGCGGCTCGCGACCATGCCTTCAGCGTGATGGATTATGATTTCGGCAGCTTCAATTCGCCGGTCAGCAGGTCAGGGCGGACGCGGGCCATTTCCTCGGGCGTGGTGGTCACGGTGGGATGTGTCGATGCCATTTCAGATTCAACTTCTGATTCAACCACGGCTTCTTCGATCACCTCGGCGATCGTTTCGCTGCCGCGGTGCTCAAGCCAGTGCCGATACAGCACGGTGAGGATCGCGATTGCCGGAATCGCTAGGAAGATTCCCGGAACACCGGCAATCTCGGCGCCCGCCAGAATCGCCAGGATGACCGCGAACGGATGCAGATGAATGCCGTGACCGATGATGCGCGGATAGATCACATAGTCCTGGACTACACGCAACACGCCCAGAAACAATAAGGCGACAAAGGCCATGCCGAGGCCCGACTGCAAAAGCGCGAGGAAGGCCACCACGATCGCGACCACCAGCGGTCCCACCAGCGGCACGAACTCGAACAATCCCGCGAGCACTCCGAGCACCAGCGGACTGGGAAATCCAATCAGCGCAAATCCGATGCTGCAGATAATCCCAACCACGAAACACGCGGTCAGCTGCGCGCGAATGTACGCGGCAAGCGCACTGTTGATGTCCTGGAAAAGTTCGTCGCCACGCCAACGCAAGCGGCCGCGCGGCAGCATCGCCAGCGCGGAACGGCGAAAGCTGTCAGCGTCTTTGAGCAGAAAGAAACTCAGAATCGGAATCAAAACGATCCAGGGCAGGAATATGATCCAACCGAGCGCACGTTCGAATGCGAGACTGGCAATTTCGCCGCCGGTCTTAATCAAACCAAGAACTGTGTTATTGACAGCCTGAACGACCGCGGGCGGCATATGATGGTCGGTGAAATACTGATTGATGTTATTAGAGGTATCGGTAATCTTCTTGTAATAAGCGGT
>DASQYL010000171.1:0-6335 GCA_035639235.1 Pyrinomonadaceae bacterium
TGCCGCACGGTTGGAAGATCGAGGAACAGTTGAAAAGCGACTTCGACGCAGATGGCCGGCCGGATTATTTGTTGAAGCTGATCGAGGACAAGCCCGATAAAGACAAAGACGACAATCCCATCAATCATGCCCGCGCTTTGATAATCGTCATGCAGGATGAAGACGGTGGTTATATGCGCGCGGCGGTCGCCGACAAGTTATTGCAGTGCACCGGTTGTGGCGGCGCGTTCTACGGCGTGGTTGCAGCGCCCGCGGGAGTGGAAGTCGATGCGAAAGGTGTCATCATCGTCACGCAGGATCATGGCTCGCGCGAAATGTCGAATACCACCTATCGGTTTCGATACGACTCGGCTACAAAGCGTTTCGCATTGATTGGCTTCGATTACGTCGAGAATGATCGACTGACTGCCAAGGTAACGTCAGAGAGTACGAACTATCTTACCGGCGTGCGTAAAACGAATAATCGGTCGTCGCAAATTCCGAAGGCGAAGATATTCCTCGACGACGTCGACTATGAAAAATTCGAGGAGCAGGCTGTCAAAAGGCTCGGTTTGGGTTAAGACTAAACAATCAAGGAAGGTGGAGAGATGCGCAATTCAAAAATCAATTTCGTTGTCAGCTTCGCTATTCTAGTAGTCGTCGCTGTGGCTTGTAGTTTCAGCACCGCGAATATCAGCAGCGTCAAGATTGGCAAAGACAAAACCGTTTCGACCGAGGCCAGCACTTTCGGCCCAAACGACACCGTTTACGCGGTCGGAACGGTGGCCAATGCGCCGGGCGCGGTTAAGGTGAAGGGCCTGCTGGCCGTAGAAGATGTCGCCGGCCAAAAGCCGGGTCCGATTTCCGGGCTTGAGAAGACGCTCGATCTGCCCGGCAGTGGTACTGCAACTTACACCTTCACGCCGCCGCCTGACGGATGGCCGGCAGGAAAGTACCGGATCGAAATAACTTTGATGGATGATTCCGGTGCGCAGAAAGATCAGAAGACGGTAACGTTCACAGTTTCATAACCAACCGTACAGACGGAAATCAAGCGAGTGTAGAAAGGGCCGCATGAATCAACTCGTCTGCTCCGCTCCATTCGCGGCAGCGGTGATCCTTATATCAGCTGGCGGTAGCGTTTTTCTGACCTACGCAACAGCTAACGGATCGGTGAATACCGCGAACTCAACGAATGGCGCCGCCATCCATCGGAGATGGCGAGATCCGTACGTTGCTGAATGGTCGAACGGCCGCGGTGGCACGCTGGTAATCGAATCAAGCACGATCAGATTTGGCAAGGACAAGAAAGTTCCTTATACCGACATCACGCGCGTTACCAATGGCCGCGAATTCAATTTGCAACTCACCTTCGAAGGCAAGCTCAATTATTTGACTGAGTTCGTTCACATCTCATTCGGCGATGGAGATAAGACGGATGAGATGAAGATGACTCTTTACAACTCACGTAAGGACATGGACAAAGCCGAAAACTCGCAGGGCGAGGCCACCTGGTATCGCGATAAGTAAGCGCGTTAACCTTACAGCACGCGAGCAAAGAGATTATCCACCCACGCAAGCAACGCTTCGAGTCGCGGCTCGCGAAGAGTCGGCTGATTCTGCGAAGGGTTCACGGTCTCAACCCGGTCGTTGCGTCGCGGGAATTTCACGTTGCGATCGACTTCGCTGTAAATCGAGAGATACATCTGCGTTTCTGCCGGAATCAATGTCCGCCAGTTCGCACCGCCGTTCTTGAGATAGATCGGCAGCTTGATCGGATTTGAGTTGTAACCGGCCGCCAGCAGCTCGGGTTTCGTCGCAATGCCGTTACGCATCGCATCCTGCACGTCGGAACTCTCTGACAATTTGGTCCAGGTATCATTCATGTAAAGCAGCATCGCTTCCAGCGCGTTCGCATGATCGCGCATGCCGCTGACGAAATCTGTCTGCAATGGAACGGCCGGATGATCCTGTCGGATCGCTTCATAAGTCCGCGGAATCATCTGAATCATGCCCCCGGCGCCGGCGGTGCTCACAGAATAGCGAAACGTATCTCCCTGATTAAGCGCATAAAGCGAAACGATCTCCGGCAGCAGCGCCGTGTGATCTTCATTCATAAATCGCTTGTGATCGGTATGTTCGACGACGCACAGATGTTCAGCGACGTCGACGATATCCAAAGGTACGTGCACCCCTTTCGCGTCCAACTCGTCTTTCGCATGATCTAACATCGTGCTGATGTAGGCCTCGCCGTCATCGGTCACGTCGGTGGACAAGATAGCCGGATGCGCCGAGCTGTAATACGCGACTTCAGTAATCGAGCCGCCCTTGACGATCGGAAACGCGACAGTCAACGGCGTCAATTCTTTTCCCGTTCTCGCATCGCTGACTCGGACCGCCGTGTTTACTCCGTTCGCGCGCACCACGGTCAGATAGAGCGTGCGGCCGCTTTGTGAAGTCACAGACAAACTCGCGCCCTTTGTCAGAAAGGTATCTTTCGCCATCGACAGCACTTCAATTGCCGATGTGTCTCGATCGAGCACCGCCAAAGAGACAGTCTTCTCGTCCGCAGGCGCGTGACTTTTCAAAAGGGCTGTCGCCTCTGTCAATTTGCCGCGCAGATCCGAGATCGGCAGCGGCTGTGTTCCTTCAGCCGGCGTAGATGCAGAAGCCGAAGCGGCAGGCACGGTGTCGCCATTAGCATCCGGAAGCAAGTTGACGGACTGCGCAGACGCGGCTAATTGGCCAAGCGCGCACACACCTATAGTGATGAGGATTGCAAACCCTTTTTTCATTGTCTTCAGCTGTTGCCTTACAGGATTGCCGGAGTAATTGCCGGGATCTATCAGATGCGGTGTCTTGCTTTACGGTTGCAGAGTTGTTGAATCACGCTTGCCGTCAAAGCGACTGTATCACTGAGATACTGTCGAGCGTGCGTGTCAGTCAGTCCCTCGACCGCAGTGCGTTGACCGTGACGATTGGCCGTTTACCAATGCGACTACTCACGCCGCGCCGTAGGCGCGAGATGTTTATAGTTCCGGAGTGCCCGCTGATTGCTTTTTGAGAGAATAGAAGGAGAACCGCGGTTTCTATAAACATCCCGCCGCTCCGCGGCGTCATTAAGTCGTGAACTTCGACTTGGACGACGATGTAAACAGGCATGTTGGTTACCTCTGTACCTGATATTGTGATGAAGTCGCAACCAGGTAAATGGCGGTCCGCGTTCGACCCGATAAATCGCTACTGTCGATTGCTGTGATTGCATCGATGATGCTGTTGCGCATCCCAATGGACATGCTGCCGTGCAACATGCTGGTGTCTAACATATTGATGAGATTTCCCGGCGTGCCAGCCTGCGCCTGATAAGCCGCATAATTGACTTGGGTTCCTGTTGGACTCAGGCGACCAGGGCTGAGCGCCGGGAGTCCATTTCCGTTGTTGGCAAGGAACAAGGTATTGACAAAGTTGACTCGCGGGTAGGCAAATACGGTATCCATGAGGCCGAATTCGGGCGCCGTTAGGATTGTGCCAGGCAAGATATAGTCCGCCGGGTAGTAGCTGAAGACCGTTGGCGGATTGAAAAGCTCCTGGCCCATGCAGGTGCTAAACGGACTCAGAAAGGTTAGGCCACACGCCATGTTGCCTGAGACGGCATTAAACAATGCTCCGTCGCTGTTCGCATTGAAAGTGCGCAACAGGCCCAGAATGTATTGGACGGGGTCGCGTAAACGGCCGTAATTTGGGTCAGTCTTTTGATCGCCGCGTGCTTCCGGATCGAGCAGGATGGCGGTAATGATCGCCTTCATGTCTCCGCGTACTCCAGAGCCATTGTTCGCAAACGCGGCCGCGCATCGTCCTACATAAGCAGGGCTGGGGTTACTGGTGACCAGTTGATGGACTAGCTGTGTACATACATACGGTGCCGTGTTCTGGTGATTGAACAAATTATCGATGGCCGAATTCAGCTCCGCATTTTTGTACGCGATCAGATTAGACGCATTGCCCGCGCAGTTTGAGCAGGCGGGAAGTTGCAGGCCGTTCAACAGAGTCTTCGCGTCAGTATCCGCCGGGCCATTGGCGCCGACGTTATTAGTCAGCACCATCGGGCTGAGATAGTCGGGAACAGTCTGGCCATTGAAGGTGTTGATATTGGTGACGCCAATCACCCAACCGGTGAAGACGCGCGCGAGGTTACTGATCTCGTTTTGGCCGTATGTCGGAACGCGATTCCCATTCGCATCCACGACCGGCGTGCCATCGAGGTTTAGTTTATCGACTCCGATCGAAAACAATTGCATCAGTTCGCGCGCATAGTTCTCATTTGGAGCGACGCGAGAATTGCCCGCCATGTTCAAATACGTGCCCATGCCGGGATTCAACGTGATATCGAGTAGAAGCTGGCGGTAATTGCCGAAAGCGTCGCGATCCAAAATCTGAAGATACGGCGCGTACCAACTGCTCTCGTTATTGTTGAGATCACGGCCGGCGACGACAATTAACTTGTGCAGGGCGAAGGCAACGCGCTGCCGCAACTGATCGGGTCTGGTGAGCGCATTCGTCGCGAACTGCTTCTGCAAGTTATCCAGGTTGTAAGCGTCAAAACAATCGGGGCATTGGGCGCCGGGACTAATTATTGGATAGAGGATTTTTCGTGGATAGTTCGATTGGACGTCACTGAATAGCGGCGGCGTAGTGAATTGTTCGTTCAGGTAGGCCTGCATTCCGATTTGGCGCAGATGGGTGAGATCGGAATCGTTCGGGCCCCAGCTCACCTGGTCCAGAAAACGGAGAGCATCGGAACCGCTCGCCATGGCCGGATTTGAAAATTGAGCGCGGTATTGATCGATGGTCAGTGGAAGGGCCGCGCCGGGTGCTGTTGCCGGCGCCGGCGTGCCAACACCGGGAGCGTCGTCCGCCGGTCCACCACCGATTTGACCGATGGCCACGCGCACACGATTGCTCGTCATTCCGTGTAGATTAATTCTAATCAACACGTCGCCGACATTTGGCGGCATCGCGTCGTTCAATCGCAGTACCAGCATGTAGATTCCTTCGAAGTTGGGTACCGAGCCGACGTATTCAACTTTCAGAGTGTAGATCGTGCCAGAGCCGTCCTGCGCTTCGGCAGTGAAAGCGTTTGCGCCTTCGCCTTGCAGTAATTCAAAGTTAGTGCCGAATACGACGATGCGTGTGCGCGAGTCCGCCGGATTGAAGTTAGCTTCCGAATTCAACGAGAACGGCTCCGTGCGCATGGACACAGCTTCGAGTGCGACCGCTCGCGTCGAGGTTGGCGACACGCTGAAGACAAGCGGCGCCTGACTTGGAGAGCCGAACATGCTGGTCCAGCCTCCCAAGCACAATCCAAGCGTGAGCGCCCACGCGAACTGAACCAGAAGATTCCTCATACCAAACATTTGTTGCGAACCGATCGATCAGGCTATGCAGAACAAATCATCTTTCGCAAGCATCTCGATTCTGTGGGAGTAGGTCTTCGATTCGTGTCGGGTTATTTATTTCCGGCTATGCTGGGCTGTCGCCATCAGGCGAATCATTAGGCGGAATATCTGTATACCACGATTGTGAATTCCGCGCGTCACTGATGATCGAAGGATTAATAGTCGACCAATCCTAAAACAGTGGTTTCGAAATGTGCTCGTGAATAATCAACCACTGCGTCCCGCGTTTCTCAAAAACCAAAGTATGGCGCCCGTCGAATTCGAGCGACTGCCCATCCTTCTGCTTCGCTGCCAAATGAAACGTCAGCGTCGCCAGCGCGATGTTGCCCTTGCGAGTGATCTTGATATCGTTGCCCGGCGTCAGCGTGAGACTCGCAAATCCCGGCGCCACATTCTTTTTGAAGTTGTCGCTGTACTCTCGCCACCCACCCGCATATTTCAAAGGCGCGATATCAAAGAAAACCAAATCAGCATCCTTCGCATAGAACTTCGCAGCGTTATCTGGATTTAGTGTGTTCCAGGCCGTGTAATATGCCTTCACCAAAGCATTAATATCATCGCCATTGTTCTGCGCGACGGCGGGAATACATAATGCCGCAAGCATCACGACCATCAATAGACCTTTCATCCGTCGGGACCCCTTAAAGAAGAAGAAATTGAATGAGCGCAGATGCTTCTATGCGAAGCAGGGAATTAAGTCAAGAGACTTCTTCGCACGCGTTAGGTCCCGGTTTGAAATTTCTAAGCGCGGTTCGTGTGGGCGCGCTGTGCGATTAAGCAGGAACGTACGTCAACCGAATCAGGTCATCGGCGATTAAGTCGCTGGCCACAAGGTGGAGCGGCGGCCGAGCACCAGCGAAAAATGGCGTGCCACCACCAAGCACGACGGGGTGAATGTAG
>DASQYL010000172.1:0-14576 GCA_035639235.1 Pyrinomonadaceae bacterium
TTTGAGTGATGCCACGCATGTTCTCGGCTTCGTACCAGAGATATTCGAGACCAGAGGGGGCGACGCGGGGAGTCGGAGATGGGGAGACTTGGCTGCGCGAGCCTTCACTACAAAGGCACAGCACAGCGAGCGTAACTAGAACATGCACTGCCCTCAAGATGACTTGCTGATACTCCATTGGTCAGGACGATCAATCATGCGGACGAGCTGGCCGAGTATTCCATCGTAAGTTTTGTCTATATCGTCCGCCTCACTCTTAGTGATATATCCACAGCGCAAAGCCAAGTCGAGCCATACGCGCGTTTCCTCTGCTTCACCCTCGGAGTCGCTAAGCTTGCTGCGGAAGTGAGCAGGGTACCGACGTTTGCGCCAGGCTTCGCCTATGTTTGCGCAGACTGATCTAGAGGCGCGACGCATTTGATCAACCATCGAGTAACGCCCTTCCGCGGGAAACCGCTTGGTTAGATCGAATATTCGCATGGCCGCATCAATCGCAGCTTGGTATACGCGCAGATCTCTGTAACTTTTTATGCGTTGCATTGACACCTCCTGATTACTTTCTCCGCGTGCTGTATTTCTTTTTGGTCTCCCGGTCTCCGCGTCTCGCCAGTCTCCCAGTCTCCGCGTCTCCCAGTCTCCCCATCGCCCGCTCTCTGCTAATGCCCCATCTGCCAGGCTTTGATCGCGTTCACCGGATGGATCAACATCAGGATTTCCAGCAGCAGACTGTCGCGAATCCAAAGTGTCAACGCCAGCTCGATCACTACAAAGAACGAGATGGCCCACCGCCAACCAAGCCTAGTCGCAATCATAAAACCAAGGCCGCAACTCACGATATCGCCCATTGAATTCAGCACCGTATCGCCATGATACCCAAGCGCCGCGGTTGCTTCGCGATAGCGATTGATCACGGCGTTTGAGTTTTCGATCATCTCCCAGCAGCATTCAATCGCGATGGCCGTTGCCAGTCGCCAACTTCCGGACATACTTCGGATCAGCAGAGTTAAGGTTCCGGCGAACATGAAACCGTGCAGAATGTGTGTGAAGCTGTAAGGATCGAGAAAGAGTTGCGAGGTTCGCGAACTCCAGGCGTCGCTGGTCCAAAAGAAGCTGGGGCAATCACATTTCCATAGTCGCCCCTCGACGTGCTCGACCGCCGCCGTCGCCATCAACATCAGACCGATTACGATTGCCGGCCAGATGTTCTTTATCTTCTGCACAGGGGAAACGAGTCTCGGAAGATTAGCCGAGAGCATCGAGGCAATCGACGAGGTCACGCTTGCGGCAGGTGAACATGGGCGTGTCGCGCAAAGTAAAGCAACTGGCTTTGGTCTCGCGCAGCTCCTGAAATAAGTCGAGAACATCGGCGGGCTTGTTAGTTTCAAAGGCGACCACGAAATCCTGATCGTCGAGCCCGAAAGAATAGGTTGTGTGCAGTTTTACCGAGCGATATTTCGAGCCAATCCGCAGGTTCTCTTCCAGCATCTCCAGCCGCTGTTCGTGCGGGCGGGCATACCATTCGCGCGTGCGCTGCAAAGGACAAACGAAGAGATAATCGGTTTCGCCCGAAACCACGTGAGTATGACTCTCAGCGTTGTCGGCGCAGTCGGTGCCGATGAACATCGAGCGTTTGGTCATGGACAGCAGCGAGTGCGCCGGCTCGACGTACTTGGCCATTGACGTTTGATTCAAACGCGCAGTCATCTCCTGCATCGGATCGAGTTCGCAACCGATTCTCCAGATCATAAAGTCGGAACTCGTGCGCAGGCCGACCGTCGAATAAGTATGAATCAAGAGAGCAGAACGGAAATGATCTACGGTGGCGACGAAATCATTCTTGCAGTCGCGCTTTTCGTCGTCCGTTAACAGCCGCCATTCGGGACGCGCGCGATAAAAAGTGAAGTTGACAAATTGACGTGGGATTTTGCGTTTCTGTTCTTCGAACTCCTCGACGTTGGGAGCGAGGCGCAATGAGCCGCGGGTGGCGTGGTTGTTGGCTTCGCGCTCGCTGCCCATAATTTTGCGATCCGAAATGAAGTGTGTCCCGTCTAATTCATGTGCGTTGGAACTTAGAAACTGCGCACCTATTCTGCCTTTGTCTTTGACGCTTGGCAACCGCGCAAGTGTCGCGAAGTCGCGTGTTATACTCGCTGCGATTTCAGAAGAATCTGATCGGAGATATTTGATGATCACACGCTCGCTTTTCGTCGCCTCAGTTTTGCTGATCGCAATCACCGCCGGCTGCAAGACCAATCAGACGACATCACCGACAACTAATAGTCATCCGGCCGCTTCGTCCACGCCCGACCAATTCGCGACGATACGGCCGACGTACGATAAGGAGTGCAAACGGTGTCATGGAGACACCGGCGAAGGTGGTCCAGTCAAACTCGACGACGGCACGAAATTGAAGGTGCCGAGCTTGCGCGACAACCGCGCCGCGCGGCATCCTGATTCAGACTATTTGAAGCAGATTCAGAAAGGCGGCGATGGCATGCCGGACTTCGGAAAGAAGCTGACGGACGATCAAATGAATGACTTGATCAAAATGATTCGCGCAGAGTTTCAGGGAAAATGAGCTTTGTGCTTTGAGCTTTGTATTTTAAGGGTCTATTATTTCGGTCGCGCCGTATTGAACAGATCAAAGGACAAAGTACAAAGACCAAAGATCGTCTTTAATCGTGTGCACCCATAGCTCAGTTGGATAGAGCGTTTGACTTCGAATCAAAAGGCCGCAGGTTCGAGTCCTGCTGGGTGCACCAATATTATCAATCAGTTACGGGCGAGGCCGACTCGCCCGTTTCTTCTGGCACACACATTCGCACACACTTTGATCCAAAAATGAGCACTCTGAGGAACTGCTTTGGGTCTTCCGCACACACATTGAAATTAAAGACTGATCATGAATTCTCACAAAATTGATCCTTTACACCTCCGCGTTCTGCGAGGACCTTTCCTGCTGATACCGCAAGTGAATGCGAGAGGAGTTTGGCGAATCACAGGCATGGACCGATTGGATTGCTTCGCGCCTAGAGCCCTGGTCACAGGGCGTCGGCTGCTTTTATTTCCCGTCCCGTGGTCGCATTGCCGATTTGCACCGCGGTGTCATGTATACTGAGTCGCAAGGCAGTGTAATAACCCGATGTACCCTCAGATACGAAGACTCACAATCGAGCGTTTTAGGGGAATCGAATCTCTTAGCTGGAAGCCTGACGCTAGCTTGAACATCATCCTCGGTGGCGGCGACGTCGGCAAGACAACAATTCTAGACGCTATCGCTCTCCTTCTACACCCAACAAATACCTATCCGTTAAGCGGAGCCGACTATTGGCAGCGCAAAGTAGATTTGGAGTTCCTGATCGAAGCGGTCGTATCTCTTGAGGGTGTAGCGGCAATCAGCCAAGCCAGCGAGATGAATTGGCCGTGGCAATGGGACGGTGATCAAGCGGTCGTTCCCCCGGAAGATAATCCTGACGAAAGCAATAGCACGCAGCCGTCTGAGCCTGTCTATTGCTTGCGAGTACGTGGAACGAGCGAGCTGGAAACCATTTATGAAGTTGCCCAACCAAACGGAACCGCGACAACCTTTTCCGTTGGTCTGCGTCGAGCCATCGGCTTGGTTCGATTGGCTGGCGACGATAAGAAATGATCGTGACTTGAGACTTGTTCAGGGTTCAGCATTAGATCGGCTCTTACAGGACAAGGGATTGCGAGCAAGGCTCGGTTACGAACTGTCCGAAGAGGACGTAAGAGACGTACTGAGTAACGAATCAAAAACGAAACTCGCTGATCTTGAGAATGCTTTCAAATTGAGGACTCTGCCTACAGATCTTGGATTAGGAATTACCGGTGGTCCGGGGTTGTCAATAAACGCACTCGTAGGCCTAACTGCTAAGAAAGAAGACGCAACTGCTGTCAAATTGGGGCTCGGGAACGCGTCGCCTTGCCGCGTTTGCAATTGCAGCTGCGCTTCAAGACGAGCGTCCAATAACCGTAGTAGACGAGATAGAGAAAGGCTTGGAGCCCTATCGTCAAAGAAAACTTGTGGCGTCCCTGAAGGCAAGCGCCGCCCAAGTCTTTCTCACGACACACAGCGCTAGTGTTCTCAGTGCGGCTTCTGATGCGGGAGTTTGGTATCTCGATACGACAGGTAACTTGGGAACTCTTGCTTCGAGCAATGTGGGTCGCCACTTAAAATCAGATCCTGAAACATTTCTGTCTCGCATGGCCATCGTGTGCGAAGGGGCTACCGAGTTCGGGTTCGCTGGTCTAATCCTTAAGAAAGGTTTAGGCGATTTACTCGCGCAGGGTACTCATCTTACCGATGGCGGGGGACACGTGTATGCGCTTCAACTTCTTGAAGGATTGGCCGCTGGTGGTTTGACTTTTGGGGGGATGGTGGACACCGAAGGGCAATTCTCTGGCCGATGGGCAAGTCTTAAACAAAGGCTGGGCGATCTTCTAATACAGTGGCCCAGTGGGTGCTTAGAAGAACAAGTGATTCCCCTCTTCGACGACACAGTTCTATTGGCACTCATTGAAGATCCAAACGGCGAAAAAACTGGCATGCGTCTGCGGTGTTTAGCAGAACGGCTTGCACTTGAAGACGCGACATTCCAGAGCATTAGCGAAGTAGCAGGCGCAGATCTCAAGAAGTTAATTGTTGACGCTGCGGCCGGTAACTTTCCTGATGATCCATCACTAACAACGGACGACAAGAAGCGGATGAAGGGTTGGTGTAAGAGTTGGTTTAAGACGGAGGAAGGAGGCCGCGAACTTGCGAAGAAGGTTTTTGACCTCAGCGTTTGGCCCAGTGTCCGTCCCACGATACTTCCGTTTGTAAATGCCATCCGCCAGACGTTGGGAGAAACTCCGATTGGAGACGTACCGGCATGAATGACGCGGGCGTCGCACAAGTGCTTCGCTCCAACGCTCGGTTAGTGCTAGTTGAAGCGCCCGCCGGTTTCGGTAAGACGTTTCAAGGATGCGAATACGCAAGAGATCTTCTTCCCAATCTATTTCCTGGGCGGCTGCTCGTCCTGACTCATACACATGCCGCGTGCGACGCCTTTGACGCTCGTACGACAAATCTTAGTCGCCGAGTTGAGACTCGTACGATTGACAGCCTCATTACCGAAATCGCAAGCGCTTATCACTCCAGCATTGGCCTTCCTAACACAGTGCCAGCTTGGGCTTTTCAACAAGGAGACGACGGATTCAATCAAGTTGCGATCAAAGTAGCGCGGTTGATTACCGCTGCGCCAATCATCGCTAAATCGATCGTTGAACGCTATCCGTATGTCATTTGCGATGAACATCAAGACTCGAGTGAAGCTCAACACAACTTTATAAATTCTCTTCATCGCGCGGGCGCATTCGTCCGCGTGTTTGCGGACCCTATGCAGGCCATTTACGAGCCGAAGGAAATGGGTTCGTGGAATGCACGCTGGTTGAAGTTTCAAGAGATGGCAGATGAGCGGGTCGAGCTGGAGACCCCTCATAGATGGATGAATAGCGCCTCAGAACTTGGCCAATGGGTACGGCAGGCACGAGTCGCACTTCGCGCCGGAAACGAAGTGGATCTCCACGGAGGCCGGCCGCGCGGGTTACTTGTGTTTCGCGCCGATAACACGGCTCAACACCATGAACGATATATGTTGTCGAGGCAGGATCGGAACGGCATCGATTCATTTGTGAGAAGCTGTTCTGAGCTTCTCGTGTTGGCGTCTGCTAACGGAAGGTGCGCGGACTTCGCGCATTCTTTAACAGAAGCATTCCGATTTGGGAAGGGCATACTCGAACTGCGATGACGCGCCTGTATTTTTCTTGCGCTGAAAATTGCGGAAACCCACAAGCAATGGCGTCGGCCTTTGTTGATTTCGTTCAGACCGTCGCTATCGGATTCACCGACTCTGGATTTGCAAGTGTTTTTCGTCGCGAAGTTGATGAGTCATGTACTGCGCTACGAAAACAGAAAAGCGCGAAGATTCAAAATATAGCCAAGCTGATCGTGGAGTCTCCCGATCATCGCGGCGTTGCCCGTGCCCTCAGTGCACTAAATGACCTGGTTAACACCGATCCGCAGTTTCGAGATATCCGTCTTGATCTCAATCGGGAGTTTCGTGAGTCTGCTCGGCTCGCAGAGTACGACAGTGTCGACGACGGCTTATCAAAGTTGAACCTGCATAGAAGCCTCTTCCGCGTACGGTTACCAGCAAAAGCGATTAGCACTGTGCACAAAGCCAAAGGCCTGGAGAGAGAGCGCGTATTAGTCTTGCCCTGTGATAGGTCTCATTTTGCGGCGACTGAGTACAAACGACGCCTTTTGTATGTTGCGCTAAGTCGAGCAACCAAATCTCTTGCTATCGTGATACCACGGCAATCTCCCAGCCCGCTGTTCAATCTGTGAAGCCCGCAGAAAAATCGACGTGTGTTATTGACGGGGTCCGAAGCTGTAATATTGTCATGCCGCTTCGCATGGGCTAGTTCTCAGAGCCTGCGACCTTCGTTTCTGATTCTCGCTCCTCTTCGTTCCAGCTCGCGCGTCAAGAAGGGAAATCATCATGAGTCGAACATTTGAATGCCCATTGTGTGGTTCTTCCTTGTCACGAGAGACGTATGAACAAGTTTTGAATATTGACGAAGCTCGGAAGAAAGAACTGACCGATGCCGAAGCTAAACTGGCACGCGAGCGTAGTCAGTTGAAACGAGAGCGTGAGCAAATCGCAGCTGAAGAGTCGGCAAGGGCGAAAAAAGAAGAAATCAAACTTCGGAAGCAGTTGGAGGAGTTGCAGGCGCAACACAAACAAACGAAAGCGGAACTCGCCGAAAAGTCAACTATCTCTACAAAGGAAAAGCGTCGCATCGAACGCGAAGCAACACAGAAGATTGAAACGCGCTACTCGCAGAAACTTCGCAAAGAAGAAGAAAAGCGTCAAAGGGTCGAAGAGCGCCGCGAGCGTGGGAACGACATGTGGAGACGGAAGATTGAAGAACTCCAGCGTCGTGCCGAGGCACATGACCGTTCACATTTTGGACCCGAGGGAGAAGAAGAACTGGAGAGACTTCTGCGGCGGCAGTTTCCCATGGATGACATCCAGCGAAAAAGTCGCGGTGGCGACATCGTGCATGTGGTTATTGAAAATCGAGAACCGTGCGGCACCATCGTCTATGAGTGCAAGCGAACAAACCAATGGCAACCAGCCTATCTGCGACAACTCAAACGGGCCATGGAAGCTAACGAAACTCGGTGTGGCCTGCTTGTGTCGCGCGTCCTTCCTCCAAAACACGTCGGACTCTGCATTGTCGACGGGATCATCGTATCAAGTCCGCAATTTGCTCACCACTTGGCGGCAATTCTACGAGACGCGTTGGTCGAACTCTCGCGTGCTCAGTTATCAGAGGACGGCAAAGCAGAAAAGACTGATGAGGTCTATCGCTATTTGAGAAGTCCAGAGTTTAAGAATGCATTGCAGGTGATCGACAGCCGAACGAAAGAGTTGCGCGGCAAACTTGAACGAGAAAAATCCAATCACGAAGGTTGGTGGACTCGACGAGAACAGCATTATGCGGCGATCGCGCGCCAATCTGCGGGCATTACGACAGAGATCAATAAGCATTCTTGCTACGTCGATTCGCGGTCGGGGCCAACTGGCAAAGGTTCATAACTTATCAAAGTAGCCTTTTGCCCGAGTTGTTCCAGTTCACTTGCTGCGCGGCACACATTTTGGATTGGAGGACTTAGATGAGTGAAGCAAAAGATCCCGCACGCAAGTCGGAGACAACAAGGAAAGTCGAAGAGTGCATCCGCCTCCTCGCGGAGTGGCAAGGCGAACGGACGGATATTCCAAAAGCGACGGCCATCGAACGCCTGCGCCTTACCGACGAACAGTACGGGGAGGTTATGAGCGCCTTAAGCGCACGCGGGGTTATTAAGGAGACCAACAGTTCAGAGCCTTTTCATGAGTTCGATATCCTTCCAGGAGCCGTCGAAACTTGGGACGCAATCCGGAGTAGGGACAGGGTTAGTCGAGCTGTTGCCTGGTTGCGAAGCAGCCCATGGACAGTCGGCCCAGCCCTTTTGTTACTGGCTGTCATTGCAGTTGTTACAGGAGGAAATCAACTGTACGACTTGCTTAGACATGTCGGAGTCCTTCGCGAATCGCCACCCGTGACTCTGGCGCCTATTGTTTTACCTTGCCCGGCTTCTTCTCCGAGCCCCGATATCAAGGTCGGGAAGTATGGGGGACAGCCGATCGAGTTCTGGGAAGTGAAGCTATACGACAAGGACCCCACCGAAGGCGATAAGGCTTCTAAGGCTTTGCAGCGTTTCAAGAAACAGGCCGTTCCGGTGCTCGTTAAGGCACTCTACAGTGATGACGAGGAAACGATTAATCGCGCGGCGACTAGCTTGGGAGAGATCGGTAAGGACGCAACGGATGCGATACCGAACCTTGAAAGGACGAAGCAAGCACACCTGTCTTTGCAACACGTGATTGACGATGCGCTAAAGAAAATTCGACGCTAGCATTTGCAGCCTGCTGGTCTAGCGGCTTGCTGCGAACGGCAAAGAGGGCTGCACCCTCTTCCGCGAGCTAGGCGGTGAGTGCGAGCCTCTTTCGCCAACTCGTGTGCGGCCTGAACCGACGCGATTCTCTTTTCGCGGCGCCTGGCTTTCGGCTCTTCTCTGCTTAGGCCGGTTGCGTTCACAGCCCTTGGAACTCATTGAGCTGCTCGGCGCAGTAAAGCACGCGCGTCCCGATGCGAAAGAAACGGATGCGCCCGGCTTCACGGGCGCGAAGAAGGGTGATGCGGGCAATGCCCAAACGTTCAGCGGCTTGTTTCTCGGAAAGTAGATTGTGGTAACTCTGTGTTGCTTCCATGATCGTCGTGCGTCTCAACTTCTGTGCCAGTGTCCGCTCGCTTCGGAAAGGACGACACAGAATGGTGCGCCATGTCATTGCATGTAACTCAATGTAGATCGGAATTGTGATCAGAGAGTGCGGATTTATCCGAAGATTCCGATCACCACGAATACTCCATCCGAAAATGTCAATTCCGATCGGTCATGAAGTCATGAGTGCGCTAGCGGGTATTGACCCTCTCGGCCGAGGCAACGGATGCAGTCAAGGACGAAGCGAACTGCGTTTCGGTCGCGCAGTTCATCGGAGTGGAGCGTATATCCTTGACGGCGTTCGTCGCGGAAGCTTATGCAACGCTCAAACGAACCGCTAGCGACAATCTGCGAACGCAAGAGCACGTTGGATACAAGCAGAGAAATCAAGAGAAACCGGGCGTACTTTCAATCGTAATTATGTTTCCGGCGCGTGAGGCGTGACATTGTTTCTTCAATGGCGCGGCGCATGTCTGACCAAGACATGAATTTCGATTATCGGATGACCGTCCGCCTCATGGTTTCTGAATCTAACTTCGCGGTAGAATCCGCATCGTGTCGCTTTTCAATCGGTATATCGGCGTCGATTACTCGGGCGCAGAGACGCCCACTTCCAGCCTAAAGGCTTTGGGTGTGTACTTCGCTGATAGAACCTCCCCGCCAATTGAAATACTGCCGACTGTCGGACTGAAGAAGTACTGGACGAGGCGCAGCCTTGCAGAGTGGCTCGCCACGGAGCTATCAAGCGAGCAGCCGACACTAGTTGGACTCGATCATGCGTTTTCTTTCCCGCTTCGCTACTTCGAAACACACGGACTGGCACTGGACTGGAACGCATTCCTTAACGATTTCTGTCATCACTGGCCGACTGACGACGACCACAACTACGTTGACTTCGTTCGTGATGGAGAATGCGGAGAGGGATACAAGCGCATGGGTCATTCATCATGGTTGCGGCTGACTGAAATGTGGACACCGACGGCAAAATCGGTATTTCTCTTCGACGTGCAAGGAGCTGTCGCAAAATCCACACATGCGGGCTTGCCGTGGTTGCGATACATCCGAAACTTGTGCCCATCGGTCCACTTTTGGCCGTTCGACGGCTGGGAAGTGCCGACCGGCAAGTCGGCGGTGATCGAGGTCTATCCTTCGTTGTGGATGCGGCGCTTTCCGACTGAGGATCGAAACAACGACCAGCAAGCTGCTTACGCGGTTGCAGCTAAGCTCAAGCGGGCGGACAGTGACGGGACGCTTCCACAACTATTCAGCCCTCCTCTCAACCGGGAAGAGCGAACCATTGCTGAAATTGAGGGTTGGATTCTGGGTGTGACGTAGAAACAACTTACTTTGCAAGAAACGCCGCAGGGGATTGCATAATGCTACTCACACGGATCAATCCGAATCAGACGACGGCAAGATTGGACATCTGAAGTCTTTTTCTTGAGTAGGCCTTCGCGACCGATTTTTGATCGACATTCATAGCCTCTTCATGTCGCTTAGGATAAATCCCGGGTAATTCCTCAAGTCGCTTAATGAATCTCTTGTACTCTTCATCGCTCTGGATCGGGCCATCATCGCGCGGCGCGTTACCCACGAAAGACGCGTTAACAAAATTAACGCGGCGTATACATTGTTAAGGCGAAATCCCTAAGCCCTCTATTTCCACAAGTAGACATTGTATACACGGCGTTAACAACGTATACGAGGCAGCCACGAAATTCGGGGGTGGCGTGTCCCATTCTTTCAGGTGCGCAGCACCTACTGAGTCGTCGCTTCACTTACAATTGAGACGCGATACTGGGCTACGCGCTACGCGCACTCTTGGCGGAATCCCACCGGACTTGAAGAGCGCTGGTTTGTTCCACGAGAAATCTCCCGATGCGGAGCGCCAGCTTCAGAAGCGTTGAATGTCCATGAACGGAATCTCTACTTCCCAAGGTGGCTGATTCGCAGTGCACACACGGATACGCACGACCGGTTGCCGCTGTTCAACTTCAAAGCCTGGCCAGTTTTTACGATCTACATAGTAATCGACTTCGAAAGCAGTCACCTTGCTGCCCGGCCAGATTCGCTTTTCCGGAGTCTTCGTATCGTCTAGTTTTAGCACAACGTGGGGTTTCGAGCGGTCTGCCCCTGCGATGAACTGCGATGGAAACCAAAGTTCCGCCATCCACTGGTCCAGCACCGATGAGCCGGTGTTCACTAATTCGACTTCAAATCGGTAATCATGATGTTCTCCGTCATACGGCTTTGCGAAGTCAAACTTCCACTCAGCGATTAGAGGTCGCACGTTTACGGGTTGGAGAGTCCAAGCTCGAAGACGTGACCGAAGGTCGTCCAAGACCTCTTCTGGTTGGTCGAACTCGACCGGCTTCAACCGGAGTTGCTGGCGCAAACCCTCGCGAGAGATTCCGCGTTGAAGATACAGGGCCACCTCCAGTTGGCGCGCCAGCACATGCTGAATGAACGCGGCGATCGCCACCTCTTGCTCGATCCAAACTGACCCCCGACGAACTCTAATGCTAGGACTTACGATTTCCCCGCGGTTGTGCATGATGCCGATGAATGCTGCCGACCGCCCGAGCGCTGAAAGAATGTTGCCTACAAGACCATCGAGCGAGTTTTGTTGCTCAGCAAAATACGGTTCGTAAGCTGTCTCACTGCGCACAAGCGCTTCAACTGCTCTACCAAGGGCGATCTCCTCTTCGGTATACTGGCCACAGCTAATGAAGATGAGGGACTTCGTAACCATACGCTGATGGTACGTTGACGAGTGTTCCGTCGCAACGTCTCTCCCGTCGATCGCTCAAACATCTTCGTAAATTTGAAGAAACAGAACGGGAATAAGAACGGGAGGCGGCGATTCAGCTCGACCATAAACAACTGAAGGGATTGCTTCCCGTTTATGCCCTGAGCTAAACTCTATTACATGAGTACGACTCAGTATCAAGTCCTTGTTCGCAACGGGTCGAGCGATCTATTTGTAGCTTCGGTGCTTAGCATGTCGGATTGTGTCGGGGAAGGACAAACGAGAGAAGAGGCGATTGCTAAAGCAAAGTCGGCGCTCGAAGAAAGGCTCGCTCGCGGAGAGATAGTCACTATTGATGTCGAGAGTAACAACACGGTGTCGGCGTCCAATGTTTGGCATGAACAGGCCGGCCGTTTCCATCACGATCCCACCTTCGATGAATTTGTAGCTGAGATCCAATCTGAAAGGCACGATCTGGATTCGGAAAAATCAGCATCGTGACCCTCTTTGTCCTTGATACTGATCACCTGAGTCTCTACCAACGAGGCGTCGAGCCTTTGCTCTCACGGCTCTTGTCACATTCTCCAGACGAACTGGCAATCACGATCATTACGATCGAAGAACAATTACGTGGGCGGTTGGCGCAAATCAGGAAGGCGACCTCTGCCGCACACTTGAGTGAGTGTTACCGCTGGCTCGGCGAGACGGTGGATCAATTGTCAAGGCTTCCGACTCTCTATTTCGATGACAGCGCGGCAACCACTTACGAGAGACTTCTATCGCAGAAAATTCGGATTGGTACCCAAGACCTCCGCATCGCAGCAATCGCGCTTTCTCAAGAAGCCGTCTTGGTAACGCGCAACCGCCACGAGTTTTCACGGGTTCCGGGTTTGCAACTAAATGACTGGACTGTTTGATTGCTCTGTTTAATTGCGATTGGCTTTAGTGACTCGCCTGGAGGCTGATGTTTAGGTTCTTGCTTGGTTTCTTGCTTGGGCCGCGCGACGCCTTCGTCTACCGCTTCCCTGCCCTGCGGTCTTCCGACTCTTGGCTTTGCCCTTAGTCTTGAATCTTTCAAGCGCACCTTCAAGCAACTGTCGTGGTTCATCCCAAGGCTTCAGATCGCCAGACAGATATATCTCGTACAGCTCCCGCGCCAATTTGTGTTCTTCGGTGTAAGGCCAGACCATTCGGATTCCGTCTTGTAGGGTGTTGATGACTCTCATGCTCCCTTCTGGGCCGCTCGCGACCGCCTTCTTGAGGATGAACAGTAGATGAGCGAGACAGTCAGCAGCACCTGAGTCATTACAGAATGCGGGGTCAAGAATGATTTCCCAGGTTTCCTGATCAGCAAGCAAGTTTCTGCAATTGCAGTGAGAATCCTCTTGATCGCTCATGTCACACTCTCTAGCGCTACGCTCCCTATCCATGATGTCCGCTAAAATAACGCATGCGTTACATTCTGTCAACAGGTAACATAACGGATGCGTTACATATTGCTCTTCCCGTATCATAACGAACGCGTTTGTATAAGAGAGTCCAATGGCGAAGAAAAACGCTAAATCGAAGTTGTTAACAGTCCGCGAAGTTGCGGAGCGACTAGATGTTGCTACTTCGACCGTGCGTATTTGGCGTATCGCTGGTCGGTTCCCGAACGCCCGGGCTGAGGACACTCCGCGTGGCCGCGTCTGGTACATACCCGAGTCAGATGTTGAAGGGTTTGAGAAACGCGGTCCGGGTCGACCAAGTAAGAAGAAAACTCGCGGAAGGTAGGTAAGTAGTTTCGACCTCTCTAAAGCCAAGAACCGCCTGATCTTCGACCCATGTTTCGATGGTCTTTTCCTCAGAGTCAATCTGAGCATAATCTAGATGGAATGCCCGTTGCGGCGACTACAGGCCGAGCACGATAGCGAAAATCAATGGTGCGACAATTGACGCGTCCGACTCAATAACGAACTTTGGTGTTTCAACGCTAAGTTTTCCCCAAGTAATTTTCTCATTAGGGTCCGCTCCCGAATATGAACCATAACTTGTGATGGAATCACTAATCTGACAATAGTAAGCCCAAAGAGGTACTTCCTTCTTTCTCACGTCTTCGCGCAACATGGGTACAACGCAAATAGCGAAGTCTCCGGCAATGCCTCCGCCTATTTGAAAGAATCCCAATGGGTGTTCCATCGAAATACTCATGTACCAGTTAGCCAGGTTCAGTAAGTATTCCACTCCGCCCCTTACCGTGTGGACGTTCTTGATATTGCCCACCATCAAGTGCGCTGCATACATATTGCCAAGCGTGCTGTCTTCCCAACCAGGGATGAAGATTGGTAAGTCATGCTCCATTGCTGCATACACCCAACTATCGCGAACATCAATCTCATAAGACTCTCCCCATTTATGATCTCTCAACAGGTTGAATATGAACTCGTGTGGAAAGAGACGGTTGCCCAAAGTCTCCGCTGAACGCCACTCGTCCAAAATGGCACCTTCGACTTTACGGATCGCCTCATTCTCGGGAATACAAGTGTCGGTGACTCTATTCATGTTGTTCTCAAACAATCCGAGTTCCTCAGCGGGGGTTAGGTCACGATACTTAGGTATGCGCTTGTAGGAGTTGTGCGCGATGAGATTAAAAAGATCCTCTTCTAGATTTGCGCCGGTGCAACAGATGCCATGAACCTTACCCTGCCTAATCATCTCCGCTAGCGAGATTCCTAACTCTGCAGTGCTCATAGCGCCAGCGAGTGTCAATAGCATTCGACCGCCACCATGCAAGTGCTGGTCGTAAGCAATTGCAGCATCGATCAGTGTGGCAGCATTAAAATGCTGAAAGTTGCGTTTTAGGAATGCCGAAATCATTGCGTCATTCATATTGAGCCTCGCATCCGGTTCGCTGTCAGAGACAATGCAAGGAACTCCCATTTGTTCACAGCAGCC
>DASQYL010000173.1:0-2844 GCA_035639235.1 Pyrinomonadaceae bacterium
TCTGCGCCTCCGGCGCACTCAGCGACAAGCGACTCTTCAAATCTCTCCAACGCCACATCGATCAATTCACGCGTAATGATCAGCGGCGGCTCGATGCGAATCACCTCCGGTTTGTTCAGCGTGTAAGCAATCAGCACATTACGATCGAACATGCGTTGGGCCAGCGACTCGCCGACTTTCGCATTGACGATTTCGACCCCGATCAATAGTCCACGACCGCGCACGTCGCGAACGATCTGCGGAAACTGTTCCCGCAACTTCTGCAAACCGGATTTGAAATACTCCCCCATCGCCGCGCAATTCTCGATGAGGTTTTCACTTTGCAGAGTCTCGATCGTCGCCGCCGCGGCGCAGGTGGCCATCGGGTTCGCGCCGAAAGTTGACGTGTGATAGAACGGGTTCGGATGAAAGGCAGCGAAGATTTCGTCAGTCGTATGAAACGCCGCGCAGGGAATTACTCCACCCGATAACGCTTTTCCCAACGACATGATGTCCGGCGCGACACCTGCGTAATCGCAGCCAAACATTTTCCCGGTGCGGCCCATGCCGGTTTGAACCTCATCAAAAATCAATAGCACCTTTAGCCGCCAACAAATCTCGCGCACCGCCGGCAAATAATCGTCGGCCGGAACGATCACGCCACCTTCGCCTTGAATCGGTTCGAGAATCACCGCAGCGGTTTCATCATCGATGGCACTTTCAATCACGCTCGCATCACCGTATGGAACGAAAGCGACGTCGAGCAAAGGCAGGAATGGACCACGAAACAGATCGCGTCCGGTCACCGACAACGACCCAAACGTCTTGCCGTGAAATGAATTGATCGTTGAAATAAATTTCTTCTTGCCGGTGTAAAGCCGCGCTAGTTTGAGAGCGCCTTCAACCGCTTCCGTCCCGGTCGAACACCAAAAAGTCTTGCGCAAATTCCGCGGTGTAATTTCCGCCAAACGCCGCGCGGCATTCGCCGCTACCGGATTCATCATCCACTGCGAATGCAACGCCAGCCGATCCATCTGCGCTTTCACCGCGCCGACGACCTTCGGATGACGATGGCCCAGCGCGAAGATCCCGAACCCGCCGAGACAATCGATGAACTCGCGACCGTGAATGTCGCGCAGCAGGCAACCTTCGCCCTCCCATTCGACGACCGCGCCGTCGAGCGAGCGCGGCTCAGGCCAGCGATTCAGATACGCGTTGAAGTCTTCGACGCATTCGCGAACGATGGCCAACTTTTCCGCATCGTCGGGTTCGTAATCGATGGCAAGTTTCATTTGGCGCGGACATTAAGCCACAAAACCGCGGAAAACGCATAAAGACTTAAAGTTCGATCTATGCATTATTCGCTCCGTCAGGAGCGAAATGTCTATAGAAACAAAATGATTCACATCAAGCACGCTCCTTTATGAGCGTAAGTTACCAACGCTTCCGATTGCGCTCCTAAAGGAGCGCTCAATTTTATGAGAGTCTATTTCTACAAACATTTCGCGCCTAACGGCGCGAGCCCTCGCGCGCCTTTTAGTGGCGCTAAGTCTGCCGCGATTATTTCTTGCGGCTCACAAACGCGTTGTCTTTGATCCAAAAGCGCCAGGGTTTGGTGACCCACTGCTGGGCGTAATCAATTCCAATGCGTGGTCCGCGGGCGATCTCGCGCGGAGATACTGAAACCCCTTCTTCGATCCAAACTCGGTCGCTCAGCAAGTCTGCCTTGTCCAGGCGTCGATCGATTCCCATCGCTATGCACAGACGGCCCGGGCCGCTGGTGAGTTCCTGTTCAGAGCGTCCCTTCCGACGGCGACGCATAATGTCGATTCCTTCGACCGGTTCGATTGCGCGAATTAAAATTGCGTGCGGCGTATCTGCGACGTTCGTAACCACGTTGAACTGGTAGTACATCCCGTAAACGAAATAGACGTAGGCTGTCCCGCCGATGCCGTACATCGTTTCCGTCCGATTGGTTCGGCGTCCGCCGAATGCGTGCGACGCGCGATCCTCCGGTCCGCGATAGGCTTCCGTTTCGACGATGATGCCAGCCACGCGTGAACCGTTGCGATTGGGAACCACTAATTTCTTGCCGAGTAAATCGCGCGCAACTTCGAGGACGTCGGCGCGCGTGTAGAATTCGCGAGGCAGCTTTGGACTCATCGATACACTTCTTTCCGATGAGCGATCTTTGCAATTAAGATATGCTCCTCACGATCCCAGGCATAGTAAACAATCCTGTAATCACCGACTCTAATGCGATAGAGATTTGGCTCTCCCACAACCTTCACAGTGCCGGGGGGTCGAGGTTCATCCGCCAAAGCGTCGATGTGCGGCTTGAGTCGTCGCTGTAAGAACGTACTGAATTTTCGGAATTGGCGCTCGGCGAGGGGTGAGAAGGCTAATGTGTATGCCACTGATTCAGAGTCCGAGTTCTTTCTTCAGCTTCTCCCATGAAATAGAACCTTTGGCACCGGCTTCTTTCAAAGCGAGTCGAGCATCTCGAGCATCATACTTATCTTCGTGCCCGCTGGCCTTCGAGGTGCGAATGGCTTTTCGCGGACTCGGCGACGGAACTTTCCTGTTGACTTTTGCTTGTGAACTCTTAGCCATCGTCAAAATTTCTCGAAACGATTATATTCGACAATCACCACATCCGCCACATCATCACCGCGGTAATGACAAATCCAATTCCGACAATCGCGCGACGGACCAAGGCCTGGCCCACGCGCTGCGCTGTCCGCGCGCCGACGTATCCGCCGCTAGTTGCCGCCACCGCCATCCACAAAGCCTGCGGCCACGAAACCAGGTGCGCGAGGGCGAAACTGAAGATCGCAATTCCGTTTATGCAAATGCCCAAAAAAT
>DASQYL010000174.1:0-17428 GCA_035639235.1 Pyrinomonadaceae bacterium
ATCGAGGCATGGACCTTCTGCGCAAGGTCGAGAATTGGGCCGCGCCCTTTGTGCTGGTGATGACTTCGTTGTTGCTGGCGTGGGCCATCTGGAAAGCGCACGGGTTGGGTTACCTGCTGAGCCAGCAAAGCAAGTTTCACAGCTTCGCCGATTTCTGGCCCACGTTCATCATCTCGCTTACCGGCATGATCGGTTTCTGGGCCACGCTCAGTCTGAACATGCCGGACTTCACGCGCTTCGGACACAGCCAGCGCGAACAAGCACTCGGCCAAGTTGTCGCGCTGCCGACGACTATGACGGTGTTTGCGGCGATGGGCGTGATGATCACCTCCGCAGCGGTTGTGATTTACCCACAGATGAAGGCTGACGAGCTTTGGGATCCGATGAAGCTTGTAGGCCAGTTTCAGCAAGTGACCGTGATCGCAGTCTCGATGTTTACGGTGGTCGTGGCAACGCTCGCCGTGAACATAGCGGCCAACGTCGTCTCGCCGGCCAACGATTTCGCCAACGCATTTCCGCGCTGGATCTCGTTTCGCACCGGCGGATTGATCACGGGAATTATCGGAATCCTGATGCAGCCGTGGCGGCTTTTAGCCGATCCCTCAGGTTATATTTTCGGCTGGCTGGTTGGTTATTCGGGCGGACTGGCGTCAATTGCCGGCGTGCTGATCATCGATTATTGGGTGGTGCGCAAGAAACAGCTCGCGCTGGGCGATCTCTATCGCCTGCGCGGAGATTATGCGTACGAAAGATTGAACAACAAGGCCGCGCGCGTCGCCGTAATCGTTTTCTTTGTCGCGATCGGATCGGTGTTCCTCATTAGCTATCAGCGCGCTAACGGCGGCGCGCCGCTTTCGGCTGCGCGGTACCTGACAATGGTGATTGCGACTGTCTTAATCGTTTTCGGTCTGTTATCTCTCGGTTTACGATCGACAGCCGGGCGCGGATGGAATTGGCGCGCAGTTTGTGCGACCCTCGTCGGGTGCGCGCTGGCCTGGGTCGGTGTCTTCATTCCAAAGCTGAAACCATTGTACGATTACGCATGGTTCGTCGGTTTTGGTGCGTCTGCGATTACCTATTACGCGTTGAGTGCAATGTCGCCGCCGGAGAACGTGATCGGCCGAGGCAATCAAGAATCTGAAATCTAAAATCTGAAATCTCAAACCGGAGTTTCTATGTCACGAACAGTTAAATGCGGATTGATTCAAGCAAAGAACGCGGCGCCGACTGATGCGCCCATCGAAGAAATCAAACGGCTGAATATTGAAAAGCATCTTGCGATGATCGAAGATGCCGCGAGGCAAGGCGTGCAGATTCTCTGCATGCAGGAGGTCTTCACCACGCCATACTTCTGCGCCGAGCAGCAGGTGCGCTGGTACGACGCCGTCGAGAAAATTCCCGATGGCCCAACCACGAAGCTGATGCAGGAGACGGCAAAGAAGCACAACATGGTGATCGTGGTTCCGATTTACGAAGAAGAGATCACCGGGATTTACTACAACACCGCAGCCGTGATCGATGCCGACGGAACTTATCTCGGCAAATATCGCAAACATCACATTCCGCATGTCAACCCTGGCTTCTGGGAAAAATTCTATTTCAAGCCGGGCAATCTCGGCTTCCCCGCTTTCGACACGGCGTACGCGCGCATCGGCGTTTACATTTGTTACGACCGGCACTTTCCTGAAGGCGCGCGCGCTCTCGGTTTGAATGGCGCCGAGATCGTTTTCAATCCATCAGCAACCGTCGCCGGCCTTTCGGAATATCTTTGGAAATTGGAACAACCGGCGCATGCGGTCGCCAACGGTTACTTCGTCGGCGCGATCAATCGCGTCGGGCATGAGCTGCCCTGGGACATCGGCGAATTCTATGGCCAGAGTTATTTCTGCGATCCGCGCGGGCAGATCATTGCGCAGGCGCCCCGCGACGAAGACGCGCTAGTGGTTGCCGATCTGAATCTCGACATGATTCGCGAAGTCCGCAACACCTGGCAGTTCTTCCGCGACCGACGGCCTGAGAGTTACGCGCAACTCGTGGCTGAGTAGCCGTCTTTTCCCTCTCCCGTTGGGAGAGGGATAAAGGGTGAGGGCCTGGCGCAGAGGAAACCCTCACCCCCAACCCTCTCCCAAAGGGAGAGGGAGTTCAACATGACACCACGCGAACGCATTTCCTCCGGCGCCAAATGGGAATCGATTGTCGGCTATTCGCGCGCAGTCAAAGTCGGTAATCGCATTTACGTTACCGGCACGACGGCTCTCGATGAAAATGGAGAAATCGTTGGCCCGAATGATGCATACGAACAAGCGAAGCAATGCCTGCGCAATATCGAGCGAGCATTGCAGCGTTTGGGCGCAGAGTTGCGACACGTCGTGCGCACGCGCATGTACGTCACGGATATCGCGCGTTGGGAAGAATACGGACGCGCGCATGGTGAATTCTTTTGCGAGATCATGCCCGCGACTGCAATGGTCGAAGTTAGTGCGTTAATCGATCCGCTTATGCTGATTGAGATTGAAGCTGACGCGGAATTATAGGTGAACCGATGAAGCACCGAATCCCCTTTCTCGTGATCCTGTGTGCCCTGGTTTGTTTCGCCAACGCGAGTACCGCGGTCTGCCAGCAAACCCGCGTTTATCGTGGTTCAATCGGCGGAAGTCATGTGCAGATGCAACTGAATTTCGATGCGAACAAGGTCAGCGGCAGCTATTTCTACGATCGCATCGGTGAAAAGCTGAAGCTGGCAGGAACAATCAATGCTCAGGGCGCTTTGGAATTAACGGAGTTAGGCGCCAATAACAAGCCAAGCGCGAAGATCATTTGCAAGCACAAGCTGGGTGATGATCTGGTCGATTCGGATTGCACCTGGTCGCGAACCGATGGGACACATCAGGCGTTCGTAACTCTGACCGAGCAACATTCCGGCTTTACCGGCGGCCTGCATCTCGTCCCTAAAACAATTATCGAACGTGCGCGGGGAATCTCAATCTCTTATCCACAACTCGCCAGCGACAAGCCTTTGAGCTCGTCCGCAACCGCGTTCAACCAGACGGTCACCACTTGGATTAACAAGACGCTCAAGCACGTCGATCCTGAACCAGGGCCTCACACAGTCTATGAGCTGAATTACAACGTGCTGCTCGGCACAAACGATCTCATCAGCTTTGAACTTAGCGAATATGTCGACTTCGGCGGCGCGCACCCAAATAACGGTTACTATGCGATGACTTACGATCTCGTAAGGAATCGCGAGTTGAAGATCGAAGATGTGCTGAAAGCCGACAGCGATTACAAAACCGCGATCGCGAAATTTGTGGTGGCGGACATTCAACGGCGCGACGATATCATCGAGCAGCAGGAAGCGAAGAGCGAAGGCCGCCAACCGCGAAAGCAGGATGAGCCGATCGTATCAATGGATCAATTGACGGAAATCTGGGCCTTCGGCATTACGCCGAAAGGTCTCATGGTGTATTTTAATTTTCCGAACGTGATTGCCGTCTTCGATCGCACTTTCATTTCCTACAGCACTTTGAAAGATTATCTTAAGGCCGATAGTCCCACCGCTCGTTTTCAATAACCCCTTTTTCTGAGGAGTAATCATGGACCTTTCAATTACAGTTAACGGCATGAAATTCCCCAATCCTTTCTTGCTTGGATCGGGACCACCGGGAACAAACGCGCGCGTTCTGGCAAAGGCGTTCGACGCCGGCTGGGGCGGCGCGGTGGCGAAAACCGTCAGCCTGGAATCGAGCAAAGTTGTCAACGTGGTGCCGCGTTACGGCAAACTGCGTTCGCGCGAAAACAACGAAGTCATCGGGTTTCAGAACATCGAATTGATTTCCGACCGGCCCATCGAAGTTTGGATCGAAGAGTTCAAGCAAGTGAAACGTGATTATCCGAACAACATTCTGATCGCCTCGATCATGGAGGAGTACGACAAGAATCGTTGGCAGGAGCTCACCAAGATGGTCCAGGACACCGGCGTCGACGCCTTCGAGTTGAACTTCTCGTGCCCGCACGGCATGACCGAGCGCAAGATGGGATCGGAGATGGGTGAGCACCCCGATCTCACAGAAGAGGTCACGCGCTGGGTGACTGAAGTTTCAAAGATTCCTGTCTGGGCCAAGATGACGCCGAACATCACGAATATCAAAGAGCCATCGCTCGCCGCAGTGCGCGGCGGCGCATCCGGCATCTCGGCGATCAACACAATTCTCTCGGTCATCGGCGTGAACCTCGACACGCTACGCCCCATGCCGACGGTTGAAGGCTACACAGTTCCCGGTGGCTACTCGGCGCAAGCTGTCAAACCAATTGCGTTGCGCATGGTAAGCCAGCTCGGACTGGGCTTGCCGCAAGGAATTGCGATCAGCGGCATCGGCGGCGTCGAACAATCACGCGACGCGATCGAGTTCATGTTATTGGGTGCGTCAACCGTTCAGATTTGCACCGGCGTGATGTTGCAGGGCGTGAAGATGGTGGAAGAGTTGCAGGAAGGTCTGGCGAAGTTCATTAGCGATAAAGGCTTCAATTCCGTCGAGGAGATTGTCGGCAAGAGTTTGCCTTACTTCTCAACGCACATGGACCTCGTCGGCCGCATGAAAGAAGCCAAGCGCCACAAAGCCGGCGAAGCATCGCGCGACAACGAGTGGGCACAGAAAGACATTACTGAGAAGACGGCCGAACTGACTTCCAACTAATGAGTTCAATATTGCTCCCGGATATGGCCGGCTCGCCTGCGCAGCAGAGTTTCGCGCTGTCTTATTTCTCGGCCCACAAGCGAGCTCGAGCGACAATTATTCTTCTGTGGATCGGGATCGTCATCCACGTACTCGCGATTTTTTTGCAGCTCGCGGGCGTCCTGCTGCCGGCAGTCGATCCAAGTCAGCCGGCCGAGAATCCTCTGTCGGCCTTGACCCTACTAACCCACTCCTTATTGACCCTCTTAAGCGTGGCGGTATATATCGCTACTGCAATCGTCTTCCTGGTGTGGCTGCACAATGCCTCGTCAAACCTGACGGCGTTCGGCGCGCAAGGACGATTTATTAGTTACTCACCCGGATGGGCGGTCGGTAGTTTCTTTATTCCTATTGCGAATTTGTTCATGCCATACCAGGCAATCAAGGAGGTGTGGCAAAAGAGTCAACCGCCATCCGACGAGGCAATGTTCGCGTCTTCGCTCTCGCCGCCGGGTTGGTTCCCTGCGTGGTGGGGCTTTTGGTTAGCTTCAAATTTCGTCGGCAATATTTATTTTCGTCTCACTACAGACGTGATTTCGCGCGAAGTCATTTTCTCTTTTGGAGTCGTGCTCAACGTCATAACCATCATCGCCGGCTGGTTGGCCACAATGGTTGTCAACGATATCGACCAACGACAGACGCTTGCCGCAGCGGAAATCGCACAACCCTCGGGTGGACCACTGCCACCTCCGCCACCTGTTTTTGAGAATCCGATAGCGTCGCCCTCAACGCAATCGGCCCAAGGTAACGATTAACAACCGGCGCGGAGCTTCTAATTTGAGTGTCGCCATTTTAAGGAGACCACAACACATATGGCTGTGATCGGCTACCTCGCCGCATTGGGCGCGTTTGTTTGCCTAATTGTGGTATTGATTAAGCAGTTTCAGTACGGCGGATTGATCCATGGAATTTTCGGAGTCATAACTGTCGGCATCTGGGCGTTCGTTTGGGGCTGGATCAATTCCCGCCGACTAAACCTGAGAGTTTTGATGATAATGTGGACCGTATTTTGGATTCTGTTCGTCGCGCTGAACCTCGGCAAACTTTCAACCGCGGTCGCCATTCACAATTCATAGAACGGCGAAGCTGGTAAAGAGACGTTCCATCTTTTCGTGAAGCGCGATTATTATTATTGAATTTTGAATTCGGCAATCACTGGCGCGTGATCCGAGGGCCGCTCCCAGCCTCGGGGTTCCTTATCGATCCAAGTTCTGTTGTTTCGTTTTGCCAGGGAAGACGAAACCCAAATGTGATCGATGCGCAAACCGAGGTTGCGGCGAAAACCTCCAGCGCGATAATCCCACCACGAATAATGCCCGCCGGCTTCCGTGTGTAAACGAAACGTGTCGGTAAATCCCCAGTCCTTGATGTCTTGCAGCGCAGCCTTCTCAGGTTCGCTGAATAGAATACGGTTTTGCCACAGGCGCGGGTCGTGTACATCCGGTTCTTCCGGCGCGACATTGAAATCGCCGCACAGCAGAACATCGGATGATTTGTCACAATTTTCATCGAGCAGTTCGCGCAGACGTTTCATCCATTGGAGCTTGAATTGATATTTATCGGAACCTACCGATTGTCCATTGGGAACATAGACATTGATGATGCGAATGTTGGCGACGTCAGCCATCAGCAACCGCGATTGACTTTCGGCGCCGTCTCCAGGAAAACCACGAATCTCATTACCGCAAACTCCGCGAGAGGCGATCGCCACGCCGTTGTAACCCTGCTGGCCGAATAAGAGACAATCGTAACCGGCGCTTTTGAAATCAAGCGTCGGAAATTTATCGTCCGCGCATTTTGTTTCCTGCATGCACAGCACGTCGGGCTTTTCTTTTTCCAACCAACGAATTACGAGCGGCAGGCGCGCGATGATTGAATTGACGTTCCAGGTAGCGATCTTCATTAAGATCAATGCACTGTTTCGATTTGGTCGAGCAGGGCCTTCGCCCACCGCTCATTGATTTCCAGTAACCTTTCATACTGCTTCGTCGCCTGGTCACGGCGGTTGGCCCGGACATATGCTGCGCCCAGGTCAAAGTTGGCGTGCGCGTCATCCGGCGCGGCGTCGCGGGCTTCTTCGAGCAAGCGAATGGCCGCTTCATGCCGGCCAAGGGAGCTGAAGTTTAAGCCGAGACCGCGCAGATCGCGGACTCGATTCTCAAAAGAAATCTCTTCGCGGCAAATTCGCTCGGCTTCGTCGAAGTTACCCATAGCGGCTTCAGTGAGAGCGAGACTGTAGTGAACAGAGTCGCGTTCCCAATCGTCGTTCGCGGTGGCCATCCAGCGATTGCAGAGGGCTATCGCTTTACCGTATTCACCGTCGCTCCGATAAGCGTTTGCCAGGTTCATGAAGGGCAATGTCTGGTCGGGCGCGATTTCCAGCGCGCGTTCGAAAGCCTCGATCGCTTCGCGATGTTCGTTCTGTTCTTCATGAAAATTTCCAAGCTCAAAGAATATCGTGGCAATGTCAGGAAAGATTCGCGCGGCCTCTTTAAGAATGACCAGTCCTTTGTCATATCGCCCACGCGTCCAGCCAAAATGCTTTGCGCGTTCAAGATAGTCTTGCGGAGTTTCCAGTTTTGGTTCTGCTTCACGATCGCGCTGGCGCATTGATTCGCTGCTGCTCAGACGAGGAATGCGGCCAGACAACCAGAAGATTCCAGCCACGATGTCGCCATCCATCAGCGGGCGCGGGAGTATTGCCGGGTCAACGACGATATCAACCTCGCCGCAGTAAGTTTCCAGTTTCGCCCAACAAAACGAATCAGGTGTAAATAGATTCTCAATCAGCTTCGTCTCGATCACTGGCCCCGAAATTCGCGCATAGGCTACGCTTGTATCGTCTTCCCTCAACTTGAAATTGTGGAGCGGCACAAACGCTTTCACCGCGTAAGGCAAACCGCCGGCATCGGCGTTGCCCAACTCCGTTTCGTCAGAAAAGACATCGAGCGTTTCAGCGAAGGCCGCAAGCTGCACCGGCTCAATTATCGGCAACTCAAGAGAGTCGTATAAGTGAAAATCAGGTGAATCGAAAACTATGGGGAACCCGTCACTCGCTTCGTCGTCGTCGTGTTTGCTGAGGGCCCAACCTTTAAAGGCGTTGTTGGTGATGGCTCCGCGTGCGGTCTGAATCCGAGCTTCGATGCGCACGCGCATTTGCGCCGCGCCAAAGAAGTGGGGATTCATCTGCACTATCGAGCCGTTACGGTCAGTTTCCAGCCACAATTCGGCGCCGCCGCCCGCAGGCAGACGACGGTAGCCGCCAAATGCATGCGAGATCGGCTCGCCGTTAATTTGAGTCATGGCGGCATAGTGACCAAACGTTGAATCGCTGGTTACCGGAAACCCTAACGCCGTCATGTGGTTCGACATGGACCAATTTAGCTCGATTGATGTGTCAAGGATTGAGCGGCCGCAAACTAGATGCTCGCGATCAATCCCGCCAGCAGCGCGCCGCGCGTGGGAATGTCATCGCACAGAATATGTTCGTGTGCCGCGTGCGCGCCGTCGCCTTGCACGCCAAGACCGTCGAGCACCGGCACTCCCAAGGCCGCGACGAAGTTGCCATCGGAGGCGCCGCCGACGCTGGCTTCGCCCAAATCAAAATCGAGCAGAGACGCGAGCGCGCGCGCATGAGCATACAACGATTTCACTTGTTGGGTGCGCTCAAGCGGAGGCCGATTGATGCCGCCGCTCACCGTAACTGCGGCCCCAGGATCGAATGGTGTGAGCGTGAGAATTTTACGTTCGGTCTTCGCTCCCGCGTCCGCCGAGGTGAATCGCATGTCAACTTCAGCACGAGCTTCCGCCGGAATGACATTCGAATGCGTGCCGCCATGAATAACGTTCACGGTTACGGTTGTTCCTTCGGCGCGATCGTTTAATTCATGCAGTCGCACTGTTTGCTTCGCGAGTTCCAACACCGCGCTGATTCCTTTTTCCGGATCGAGACCGGCATGTGCCGCACGACCCTGCACGTCAATCGTAAACATGCCGGTTCCCTTGCGCGCCGTCTTCACGCGCCCACCGCTCGCCGGGGGCTCGATGACGAGGCACGCGCGCGACTGTCTCGCCTCGGCTTCCACCAACGGTCTGCCGGTCGGACTGCCGCTCTCTTCATCGCAAGTTAGGAGAATCGTGACAGCGGATCGCGTCGGCAGGCCAACTGCTTCGCACGCGCGCAGCGCTTCTAACGCCACGGCACAATTCACCTTCATGTCGAAGATGCCGGGGCCGTAGATGCGCGTGCCGGCGGTACGCCACGGGCGCTCTTTAATAGTGCCGCGCGGATGAACGGTATCACTGTGGCCCAGCACCAGAATTGATCGCGCAGTATCGGTTTTCGTGAACGCCCGCACCACGATGTGCTCGCCAAAATCTTCGCTCGTAAAACGCTCAATAGAATTGACGCTGGCGATGCTGCCCGCCGCGCTGGCCAGCAACGAGACGACTGCGCTGCTTCCGTCACGATCGCCGGAAGGCGATTCAGCTTCGACTAACGCGCAGGTTAACGCCAGGACCTCGTGTTGCCGCGAGACAAAATGTTCTCGCAACGCCAGCATCTTTTCCCGCGACATGCCTTCAGACATTTATGACCTGATCGTTTCCTTTCGCACAGTGAGTTGCTCGATTCTTTTTACGTTGATCTCAAAGCCAATCCCCGGACTGTTCGGCGCAGCAATTGTGCCGCGGGGGCTAACTGTAACCGGCGGCTCGATGATGTCTTCGGTCCAATACCGGCTGCTGGCCGAGACGTCGCCCGGCAAAGTAAACCCGGCGAGCGTCGCCATCGCGATGTTGTGCGCGCGGCCGATGCCCGATTCCAACATGCCGCCGCACCAGACGGGAATATTGTTTGCGCGCGTGCTTTGTTCGACCTCTTTCGCTTGCGCGTGTCCGCCCACGCGTCCCAGCTTCACGTTGATAATTCGACACGCCTTCAACGCGATCGCATGCGACGCATCTGCCGGCGTCTTGATCGATTCGTCAAGACAAATGGGCGTCTGAATCTGCTTCTGTAACTCTGCGTGATCGAACATGTCATCATAGGCGAGCGGCTGTTCCAGCATCATCAGGTGGAATTCATCAAGCTCTTTGAAGAGCGACACATCGCCTAAGGTGTACGCCGAGTTTGCATCGCCCATTAATTGGATATCCGGAAAACACTCGCGGACGCGCCGGACGATGTTAACATCCCAACCTGGCTTGATCTTAATCTTGATTCGCTGATAACCGGCGTTCACTTCTCTTTCAATCTTTTCTATTAACTGTTCGGGCGAATCCTGAATGCCGATTGAGACGCCGCTGGGGATTTCTGTCTGTACGCCGCCGAGATGTTTCCATAACGGAACGCTTTTACGCTTCGCCTCTAAATCCCAACAAGCAGTTTCGATCGCGGCTTTTGCCATGCGATGTCCACGTACGCGCTTCATCAAATCATAAATGTGATCTGCGTTTTCGATGGTTTGATTGATGGTAATTGGCGCGAGGAAATCTCTCAAAGTGGCCCACGCCGTGTCAGTCCATTCATCTGAATAAAACGGACCTTCGCCACAGGTGCATTCACCCCAACCTTCAGCGCCATCGCTGTCAACAACTCGCGCGAGAATGATTCGTCGTTCAGTAGTGCGCCCGAAACTGGTCTCGAAAAAATGAATCAGCGGCAGGCGAATTTCGCGCAGTTCGATCGAAGTTATCTTCACAGTGGTTTTTGTTGGCGGAGCCGCCATTATGCATGGCGCTTGATTCCTTGTCAGCTGTCGGCTTAGCGGCGCGGCCCGTTTGAGTAACAGGAAAAGTTTTTATCAAACCTATAACTAACGCTTAGATCAGATTTTATCAATGTGCACTATTGACCTTGCGATCAATACTTTGGTATAAGACCCGTTCATTTTTTAAGCGGTTTGCAATTTTCCTACCTTACGAGTTGCTTCACTCGCAAAGCCTGGCAGAGGAAAAAGCTAATTAACTGAAAAGAGGACTAATTAATGTCTAAGTCACGTCAAGTATCCCGCAAACGCCATCTCACGATCCTCGCCGCTGTGGTGCTGTTGGCGCTTACTGCGGTGGCAACTCAGAAGATCATCATACGTCAGGTCCAAGCCGCCTCGACCACGGTAGTTATCAGTGAATTCAGAGTGCGAGGTCCGAATGGCGGAAACGACGAATTCATCGAACTCTATAATTTGACGAATGCGCCAATCAATATCGGCGGCTGGAAGATCAACGGCTCGAATAATACGGCTGGAGTCAGCACGCGTCTCACGATTACGGCGGGCACTAACATTCCGGCGCACGGCCATTTTCTTGCGGTTAATAACGCCGCCGGAGGGTACTCAGGCAGCGTCGCAGGCGATCAGACTTACTCCGTCGGAGTAACTGACGATGGTGGGATTGCTCTTCTGAATACGAGCAACACGATCATTGACCAGGTTGGGATGAGTTCAGGTTCCGCTTACAAGGAAGGTACCATCCTGGCGTCGCTAGGAACTTCTAATCTAAATCGCGGCTACGAACGCAAACCGGGAGGCTCAAGTGGCAGCACCACGGACACGGATAACAACGCCAACGATTTCCAATTGATCAGTCCGAGCGATCCCCAGAATCTTTCAAGTCCTCCAACACCCGCGGGAGGTACTAACTTCACTCTATCTGTGAGTCTCGCGGGAAACGGCAGCGGCACGATTACCAGCAATCCTGCTGGCATCAACTGTGGCGCAACATGTTCGGCGAGCTACTCGAGCGGCACAGCCGTGACGCTGACGGCGACCGCGAACTCCGGTTCGACCTTTAGCGGTTGGAGCGGTTGCGACTCGTCGTCCGGAAACACTTGCAATGTCACGATGACTGCGGCGAAGTCAGTCACGGCGACCTTCACCGCGGTCCAGCAGACTTTGAATGTGAGCAAGACCGGGACGGGTGGCGGTACGGTGACCAGTTCACCAGCCGGCATTAACTGCGGCCCTACGTGTTCCGCGACGTACAACAATGGAACAGCGGTGACGTTGACGGCGACGCCTGATGGCAGCTCGACGTTCACCAGCTGGAGCGGGTGCGACTCTAGTTCCGGCAATACTTGCAACGTGACCATGAGTGGAACGAGAACCGTCACGGCAACTTTCACATCAGTCAACCGCACGTTGACGGTAAGTCGCACGGGTACAGGCAGCGGAACGGTGACCAGTTCGCCTGCCGGCATTACTTGCGGCTCAACCTGCACGACAACTTACACCAACGGAACTCTAGTAACATTGACCGCGACACCCGATTTATATGCAACATTTACCGGATGGACCGGCGCGTGTTCGGGAACGGGAACGTGCACAGTGACGATGGATGCCGACAAATTGGTCACCGCAAACTTCAACTTCACGCCACCGGCAATCAAGATCAGTCAGGTCTACGGCGGCGGTGGTAACTCTGGCGCCACTTACACGAACGACTTCATCGAGCTTTACAATGCGGGTTCCACGCCAGTCTCAATCGACGGCTGGAGCGTGCAAGCCACGTCGGCAGCCGGCACTTCATGGACGGCGAATGGAGCACCTACAAATCTCACCGGTACGATTCAGCCCGGTCATTATTATCTCGTTCAGGAATCTCAAGGCAACGGCGGGACTACATCACTACCGGCTCCGGATGCAAGCGGTGTAATCACCATGAGTGGAACTAACGCGAAAGTTGCCCTGGTGGCGAGCACGGCGGTGTTGACTGGTTCGTGTCCACTCGGCGGTCAAGTGGTTGATTTCGTCGGCTATGGAAGTGCGAACTGTGCTGAGGGCGGCGCAGCAACGGCCACGCTCAGCAATACAACCGCAGCACTACGCCGGGGCAATGGTTGTCAGGACACTGACAACAACGCGAACGACTTCGTGACCGTTGGTCCAATCCCACGTAACAGCTTGTCTCCCGTCAATTCGTGCGGCGGCGATCCAACACAACCGTCAGGACTAGGTATTGCCAGTCCCGACTCGATCGAACCCGCCGCCGCGACGGTGTTGACGGTTTCAGTCACGCCGGCCACGACTCCCGCGAGCACTGGGATTACGGTGACCGCGGATCTCAGCAGCATCGGTGGTCCACCTTCACAAACTTTTTACGATGACGGGACCAATGGAGACGCGACGGCAGGTGACAACGTGTACTCGTACCGCGCGGTTATCGGAGCCGCCACCTCGACGGGCGCCAAAAGCGTCGTCGCGACCGTCACTGACGCTCAAAGCCGTTCTGCCACCGTGCCGATTACGGTCACGGTTCAGAGTCCGACCTGCGGCGTTGAGCGTTGGACGGTCAAGGTCGGCACCGATCCGGACGCCGGCTTGGTTGATCTCAACAACTCAGTACAAACTACGATTACGCAGCTCTCGGCTTTGACGCCTCCGCCGGATCCTCCGGGTCCGCCTGACAACGCGCGAATTCAACCAACGGAAACGACACTCTTTACGGTCTACGCGACGATGACGCTCTACAAGAAGGAGACGGACGTCGATTACCACATCGTGCTCGATGACGGCTCCGGCCACACGATGATCGCCGAGATTCCCTCGCCCGCGTGCATCCTGGCAGCCGGAACGCCGCGCACACTCGTGAATAGTCCCTTCACGCAGGGCATCATGAACTCGCGGGCGAAGTTCGACGCGCGCTTCACGGCCCTGGCCAATTTCCAAAATGCCGGTGTGCCGGTACGCGTAACGGGCGTCGGCTTCTTTGATTTCATCCACGGGCAGACCGGCGTCGCTCCAAATGGAATTGAACTGCACCCGATCCTGGACCTCGAGTTCACCGCGAACACGACGACTACGATCGTCTCGAACGCTAATCCATCCACGTACGGTGACGCCGTGGCCATAACTGCGACTGTCAGCAACGGCACTCCGGCTACGCCTACGGGGAATGTCGACTTCTTCGACGGCACTGCATTGATCGGAACCAGCCCGCTCGATGCCGGCGGACAAGCGGTATTTCAATCTAATTCACTTTCAGCTGGCTCGCACACGATCACCGCAACCTATAACGGCGATACGACGTCGTCGCCGAGTACTTCAACCATGCTGACGCAAACGGTGAACAAGGCTGCTTCGACGACAACGGTGAATTGTCCCGTCAGCCAGACCTTCACTGGCGCAGCGATTCAACCTTGCACCGCGACCGTGACAGGCGCGGGCGGATTAAATCAATCCGTCCCGGTGACCTATACCAACAACACGAACGCGGGCACCGCCTCGGCCAACGCCACGTACGCCGGTGACTCCAATCACGACGGCAGCACGGGCAGCAGCACATTCGAGATAACGAAGGCTGCTTCGGCTACAGTTGTGACTTGCCCACCAAGCCAAACATATACCGGCGCCGCAATCGAACCCTGTAGCGCGTCATACTCTGGAGCCGGTAATCTCACCGGCACCTTAACCCCGACGTACTCGGACAACATCAACGCGGGCACGGCGACCGCGTCGGCTGCTTATGCCGGAGATGCAAACCACGAAAGCAGCACGGGCAGTGCGACGTTTACGATTACGAAAGCGTCATCAACGACGACGGTCACGTGTGCTGCCAGTCAGACTTACACAGGGACCGCGTTGACGCCTTGCACGGTGACCGTGGCAGGGGCGAATCTCAATCTGACACCCACGCCTGATTACGCAAACAACACCAACGCGGGCACTGCGACCGCGAGTTATTCATTCGCCGGCGACGCCAATCACGATGGCAGCAGCGATTCGAAAACATTTGAGATCGCCAAAGCCAATGCGAATATCAACGTCACGCCCTACAGCGTCACTTACGATAGCAACGCACACACGGCCAACGGATCGGCGACGGGCGTTCAGGGCGAAAGTCTGAGCGGACTAAGCCTGTCGGGAACGACCCATAAAAACGCTGGCACCTACAACGGCGATCCTTGGACTTTCACGGACACAACCGGCAACTACAACAACGGCAACGGCACGGTAGATGATGTCATTGGCCAGGCGACCGCGTCAGTCTCAGTTAACGGCTATAGTGGCGTCTATGACGGTGCCGCCCACGGCGCAACCGGCACAGCGACTGGCGTCAACGGTGAAGATCTGACGGCCCTGCTCAATCTCGGCGAAACTTTTACTAATGTGCCCGGCGGCACGGCGCATTGGACCTTCGCCGGCAACACGAATTACGCCACGGCGAGCGGTGATGCCGCGATTACGATCACCAAAGCCACGCCGATGATTACCTGGAGCAATCCTGCCGACATCGTTTACGGCACCCCTCTCAGCCCGACGCAACTGAACGCAACGGCCAACATCGCGGGCAGCTTCAGCTATACACCGGCGGCGGGAACTGTGCTAAATGCGGGTGCAGCGCAACCGCTGCTCGCCAGCTTTACGCCGGGCGATACAACGAATTACAACAGCACCAGCAAGAACGTTCAGATTAATGTGTTGAAGGCGACGCCTTCATTCAGCAATCTGAGTTCGCCGGCCATAGCCTACGGAACTGCAACGACGAGTTTGTCCGGCAGGCTTAGCTTCGGCTCATTTAACCCGACCGGCAGTGTGGCGATAACCCTCAATGGCGTTACCCAAAACGGCAACATCCAGGCAGGCGGTAATTTCTCGTCAAATTTTGCGACCGCTTCGCTCGCTCCCGCGAATCCGCCTTATCCGATTAGCTACAACTATGGCGGCGACGGAAACTTCAATCCGGCTACGGGCAGCGGAACGTTGACGGTCGGGTACGGCATCCTACCGCTCTACGATCAGACCAAGGTAAGTCAGAGTGGCAGTACGATTCCCATCAAACTCGAAGTAACGGACTCGAGCGGCGCTAACATCTCTTGGGCAAATTTGACCGTAACGGCAGTTGGAATCTCGTTGGTTTCGACGAGCGTGTACGGTCCGGCGAGCGACTCAGGCAATGCAAACCCGGACGGCAACTTCAGGTTCGATAATGGGAGTTACATCTTTAACCTGAAAACAACTGGCCTCGGGACTGGCATCTACAACTTGTATTTCAGAGTTGGCAACGATCCAAACTTGCACACTGTGCAATTTCAGATCAAGTGATTTATGCGCTGATAGAGTAAAGGCGGAAGCACTGCTTCCGCCTTCTTACTCGCAACGCGCTTTCAAATGTCCGATGGGTCCCGAGACGTAACTGATCTTCGTGACCATATCATTGACGCCCACGCTGATCGCAATTCCGCGCCCACGATATTCGACGAACGTGATCGGACCGTTACTCGATTCGTAGAGAGTCTCCGCATCCTCATCCTTTTCACAGGTGTCGAAGGCATACCTGGTGATGACATAATCACGGCCAAAGTGCGTGAGGGCGTCGTTGCGTGAAAGTTTCGCCGGATAAAAATCTACCCGAGCAACCTACCCGCGCCCATCGATAACTACGGTGACGTCACCGGGAAATTCGCCGATGCCTTCGTAGTTGTTGAAACTCTGTCGGGCTTCCCGCTCACCATTGTTGTGGGATCGCGTCCATTTTGGCCGGCCAAGTAATCGCAGCATGTCGGCGCGCCGCGAGCGGCCCATGATGAGTCCATGGAAACTTGCTGGGCGCCATGCAGGTTTCGACTCGCTCTGCACGCCGTTGGCAGGGACTAACAGCAAGCTAATCAAGACGAGAATCATTATCGGGCTGGGCTTTTCATTCAGTGGAAGCTTCGTTCTGTTCATTCAGCGCCGCGTGCATCGTATGCCACGAAAGCGTCGCGCATTTCACCCGCGCCGGAAAGTCACGAACGCCGGCGAAGATCTTCAACTTACCAAGATGATTGGGCTCGTTCTCTTCGTCGAGTTCCCCCGTCGCCATGCGATGAAATTCATTGAAAAGCGTCTCAGCCTCGGCCTTCGTTTTACCCTTCACCGCCTGCGTCATCATACTTGCCGAAGCTTTCGAAATCGCGCAGCCTGATCCTTCAAAGCTCACCTCCTGGACCCGATCGCCCTCGACGTGGAGATACACATTCAAGTGATCGCCGCAGAGCGGGTTGTAACCTTCAGCCTTCCGGTTCGCATTTTCCAATTTGTGAAAATTGCGCGGTTTCTTGTTGTGATCGAGGATGACTTGTTGATAGAGTTCGGAGAGTTCGGACATTTCAGTTTCGCTTTTCTCTGACTTCAGCGATGCGCAGCTTTTCAACGTCGGCGAGGTCTTGTTTTCGGCCAACAGCTTCTTTGTTGACAATCAAATCAACGCGCGACAAAAAATTTGTTTCAGTGTCGCCTATGCGCGCAAACACGCGGCGCTGCCAGGCGTCTTCGAATTCAGTCCTGTCAGATCAAAAAGTATACCAACACGATTGGGGGCCAGACCCCTGGTAAAAAAGAACCCCTCGCGCATGAAGTCTGCAGGCGACATCTCGGCGACGGGCGCGCCATATTGAATGAGCGCCCGAAAAACCTTGCGGGCGTTATCCCCATCGGGACTTACCCAGATGTCGAGGTCTTTTGAAATCGAGGCTCAGTGTATTTGATGAGGGCGTAACCACCAACGATGAGATATCTAACGCTCTGTCGTTGAAAGCTCGCAACAGATCGCTGAAGTCTTGATTCACTCATGTCTTCCCCTTTTATCGCGTGCGCTTCTACAACCATCTCCCACGCCGAGTCAAATCTCTTTTCGTCAGTTTGCGCTTGCCAGTAGGCGAGATCGGGGTACAACGGGGCGTCCTCAAGCTTCCCATACCAAACCGTGATGTT
>DASQYL010000175.1:0-11212 GCA_035639235.1 Pyrinomonadaceae bacterium
TATCACCCGTGCCGATCAGGCTACCTGCCTGGCTAGGCACGATCGCATTAACAGTCCAGGTGGCGCCTTCATCGATTGATTTATACACGGGCCCCAGGGCTCCGCCGCCGGGATTGGGTGAAAAGGCGGTGCCAATGATCATTTTGGGATTTGCGGGATTCACCGTCAGATGCGGTTCGCTGTCCTGATTGGTTTCTCCGCTCAAAGATTGCGGAATCATATTGACCAATAGGAACCCGGGCGGTGTCTGGCCGATGCCGCCGGCAGCCTTTGTTGCGCTAGTCTTCGCGGTTTTCTTCGTAGCTCGCTTGGCCGGTTGACGTCGCGCTGTTTTCTTCGCTGCGGATCGCTTCGCTTTCTTTCTCGCTGGCATCTTTCACGCTCCTTTTTCGTCTGAACTAACTAATTGCTTAAGATCCGATCAGGCTTCGAATTCCGTCCGCTTCATCGAAGGCTTGATAATCTGCTGAATCAAATGCCACATATTCGCCGGGGTCTTCAGAGGGGGCAGATCTCGCAGCCTTTTCTTCACGCGCGGCCTTGTGAAGAACGAAAAATCCTTCCTGGCCCGTGTGGAACTTCGGTGCCTCGTGCCACATCACATCCGTGCTCGACGGAAAACGAACTTCAGCCGTTTTGCTCTTGTGAGTGCCCTTGTGTACTTGATCAACCTGAATCTCGCCAATGCGCCAATCGGGATCGTGTTCGCTGATCGGTCCGGTCGCCGTCGCATCCGCTGCACGCGAGGCAAACGCGGCCACCACATCTGTGGGAATGCGGACGGCAGTTACCCGGCCTGAGAGGACGACATCGGCGCTCTCATATCGTCGCTGGAGGTCGCGACGGGCGAGATTCCTGACCGGATCTGCATCAGCAACAGCCATAGCGGCCGGCATTTTTCCAATGTCGTGGTAATCGACCGCCTCCACCGCGACGCTATCGCCAAATAACACGCCGTTAGTGTAAAAAACAGACTGCTGTCCCTTGCGCAGCTTCTTCTTGCCGGTGATGACGGTAATGTCCTGGCCCGCATACTGGCTCAAAACTTCGGGCGCGTGAATGACTTCATCGACGCGTACTACTGCGGTTCTTTGGTCTGCGGTAATTTCGCGGAGGGTTGCACCCTTCAGTTTTTGCACGGTGCCTTTGAAGACAAATCTCGCCTGCTCAGCCTCAGCGTTAATTTTTGTCGGCATGATTCTCTCCTTGATCTTGTAACAAACGAAATGTCGGATATCCTGGCGCGCGAATGTTTGGGTCGAGCTGATTATAGGAATGCCATGAAACTGTGTCTGTTCAATATTAGACAATTCGCGAAAGGTGTGAGGCCGATCGTACGTTGGCTGAACGCATCAAATAATCGCTCAGTTGCTTTTCCTTGATAATGAGAAAGTGCTCGCGCGTGATCTCAATCAAACCGAGCGCGCGAAATTGCAGCAGGAACCTCGTAATCCGGGGTCGTGTGGTTCCCACCATCTCTGACAATTCTTCGTGAGTGATCTTGCGTTCGATGCGGGTGCTGCGCGGCTGGGGTTGACCGAGCTTGCGGGCCAGTGACAAAAGCGTCTCGCCCAAACGATGTTCGCTGTCCACCGTGATTAGATTAGCAATCACGCGTTGTTGTTCGGCGACCCGATTCGCGAGGTAATGAACAAACCCTTCGAGCAACGAGTGACATTTTAGATGATCGACGAATGCCTCGGAGGGCAACTCTCGAACCACGGTGTCGGTCATGGTGATGGCAGTCTCGTCGCGCCGGCCCGCTCCTGAAATGCACAGCTCCCCAAAAGTATCGCCCTCCGTGTGAATGGCGAGTAAGCCCTCTTTTCCGTCCGGTGAAGGCATTAGCAGTTTCACTTGGCCGGACTCGATGAAGTAGACATTCCGAGCTGCATCGCCGGAAACGAAGATCGGGCTTTGCCTGGCAAATCTGACGCTGCGAAAGCCGGCTGCGGGATGCATCAACGATTCACGCAGAAGCGTTTGGAAGGTGCGCGTTCTCGAGGCGTTCGGGTTCATTTAATGAGGATCGGCCCGCCACAAACGAAAGTCTGTGAAGGGATAACAAACCTACTGAAATAGAGTTAACCAATGGTTGGACAATGGGAGTGTGCAATCAACACAGGCTCTCAGGAGACCAACCCCGTTGCGCGAGGGGTTGACACACTATACGAATCGGCGTCAATCGTCAACAGTTTTGATGATAGATGGGCAAACTCAGGAAAGTCTCGCGTAATCACAAAGAAAAAGAGCCTAAGCTAAATAATCGCTTAGGCTCTTGCCACATCATGGGCGCAAGCTCAGCCCGGTGGTCCATCGTCGCCCTTCTTGCCTTTTTTCTTGTTCGGATCGGCTTCACGCGGACGAGTCTCAGCCGGAGTTGCGACCGCAGCCGGCTTCTTCGGCGTTTCGGTGGCTGGTTTAGGTTCCACGTCACTTTTCGGCGCCGGTGGCAGCGTCTTGTCTTCCAGACGTGGCTCGACGATCGTATTGGTGTCGGGCTTGGCATTCTTGTCGGTTTGATCCGCATTCTCGTCGTCGACGGTCATCTGGGCGCGTTCAAGTTGCAGTTCACGCTGACGCTGTTTGTACATCTCCTTCATGTCTTCAGGCATGGAAGGTGCTTTCGGAAAATCTTCTTTCGGCTTTTCCTTCATGAAGTCCTTCATGAAATCGATGAACATCGGCAGAGCGCCATGCGCACCGGTCATATCATTGCCCAGCGGTTTCTTTCTTCCCGGATAACCAAGCCACGCGCCGGTAACGTAAGTCGGTGTGTAACCGATGAACCAAACGTCGGTGTGATCGTTAACGGTGCCGGTCTTTCCGGCGAGCGGCATGTTGAGAACCTGCGCGGCCGAAGCGGTGCCGCCTTGAATGACGCCCCGCATCATCGAAACCATTGTCAGCGCGACGTACTCGCTGAAGACTTTGTAAGTTGTCCTCTCCCACTCTTGCATCACCGCGCCGTCGCGATCCAGTACCTTGCGCACCATGTGCGGTTCGACGCGAATGCCCTTGTTCGGAAACGCCGAATACGCTGACACCATCTGATCGAGCGGGACTTCGGTCGCGCCCAGTGCAGACGGAAGATAAGGCGCCATCGGTACCTTGATACCGAAACGGCGGACCATTTGCGCGCCGGTTTGGATGCCAACGGTCTGCAGCAAGTGCACCGCCGGAATGTTCATCGAATGGGCCAACGCCGTCTTCAAAGGCATGTCGCCGCAACTCGTCGATCCATCGTAGTTGTGCGGCTGCCATCCGTTGATATTGATCGCCGCGCCACTCACGGTCGTGTCGGGCGTCATTCCCCATTCGATTGCGGCGCTGTAGATGAAAGGCTTGAACGCAGAACCAGTTTGGCGATAAGCCTGCACCGCGTTATTGAATTTGTTGGTGAGAAAATCGTACCCGCCAACCATTGTGACAATCTCCCCCGTGTGCGAATTGATGGTCATCATCGATCCCTGCACGTTCGGAATCTGATTCAATTCGACTTTAAGCTTCTTATTTTTCTTATCGACGTCTTTGATGATGAACTCGGCAAGATACCCGGCTTTGAATTCGTTGCGCGGCGCGCGCTTGCCCCAGCCCATATCGGCACTGGTCACCGTTGCGGTGTAATTGCCGAAGCGCACCGTCGCTTCGTCGCGGCCCTGATCGACTTTCATTACGAGGCCCATCAGATAGCGGCCGTTCGAATATTCGCCGCGATACCAATCGGGGTATTTATAGCTATTCAATTCCTGCTGCGTCGGCACGCCGTTGTTCTGCGAAGTCGCAATTACCTGATAGTTCGAATGCCAACCGGCGTGCCCTTTGTCGTACCAACGCAGACCAGCGCGGACGACTTCGTAAGCCTTGCGTTGCGCTGCGACGTTGATCGTCGAGTAAACGGAGAGGCCTGTCTGCGCGACACGGGTAGTGTATTTGTCTTCCAAATCCTGCCGAATGTACTCGACGGGATAATCAAAAGCGGGTTCGGTCGCTTGCGGCGCCTGGTAATAAGCTGAATCAGCGAGTTGAATTGGTTTCGCTTTCGCGGCATCAACTTCACCCTGCGAAGCAAATCCATTATTCGCCATCAATTGCAGGACCAGATCGCGGCGTTCTTTTGCCTTCTGCATGTTCGCGGTTGGTGAATATTCACCCGGGGCTTTGGGAATCGCCGCCAGCATCGCGGCCTCCTCGATAGTCAGGTCCTTCGCTTGTTTGCCGAAATAGGTTTCCGCGCCGGCCTCCACGCCGTAAGAGTTCGCGCCCACGAACACGTGGTTGGCGTACAACTCCATGATCTGGTTTTTCGTGTAGTAACGTTCGATTTGCAACGCCAGCAGCCACTCATTCATCTTTCGTTTGTAGCTGCGTTCAGGCGTAAGAAAGAGGTTCTTGGCGAGCTGCTGCGTCAGCGTCGATCCGCCTTCGACTTTGTTGCTGGTGAGATTCTTCCAGGCCGCGCCCATGATGCGAATCGGATCGATGCCCACGTGATCATAAAAGCGCGCATCTTCGACGGCGAGAATCGCGTTCTTCATCACCGGAGGAATCTCGTCGAACTTCAGCGGGATGCGTTTCTCCAAAGCGAACTCACCAATTACAGTCTTACCGTCGTCCGCGTAAATTCGCGTCACGATGCTGGGCCGATAAGTCGCCAGCGCCGCGACTTCGCTCGCCGCCTGCGAATAATTGAGTTGATAAGCCGCGATAATTCCGGTCAGACCACCGGCCGCCAGCGCCAACAGCAGCACGGCCGGCAACCAGAAACGGCGAAGAATATGTTTGCGCTCTCCTGCAGGCGCGGCGACAATCGCGCCGGGCGTATATGATTTCAAACGATTCATCGGTGGTTTCGCAGCCATAGTTCCCCCTAAAATCTCAGGCTCAACGATGCTTTAAGATGCTGATTGCGGACAACGTGGATTCCCACAGTACGACTTCTGACCGGTTTTGCGAAGGAAATTATAACGTACTTGACGGCGAAGCTCGATCCGGCGCTGACAGGGAACCTTTCAATCAGACGAGCATCTAAATCCCAAACTATCTCGCGAGGATGCAGTATGCCTAATAGAAGAATGCTTCGTTTATCAACCTGTACCGTGATTTGTTTTGCTCAGATGTTACTTGTCCCGATATTTTGTGAGTCAGCGGCCGGCGCTGCACAGCAGTTTCAAGTAGTGGGCCGTTGGCAAGGCAAGTTTCCGCTTCCTGACGACCAAAGCATCTCGGAAGACGAGAATCCCATTGCCGTCGAAATCACCGTCAAGGAAGACAGCGGAAAGCTTTCGGGGTTCGCGACGTTTTATGTAATTCGCACCAAAGATGGAAAGCCGCAAATCGTGAACAAGAAAGATTCAGAAATGATCGCTCCGCAATTTGACGGCAAGGTTCTAAAGTTCAGCGTCAAGGCCAAAGGCTCGCAGCCGGGCACTGAAACAACGATGGCGATGCGCATGACTCTAACGAACGCCACCGAAGCCGAACTTGAAACGCCCGCTGACTCTTCCGCTGCTGTTTTCAAAATGAAGAAGGTGCAATCACGCTAACTCATTTGAGTCCGCTCTTCGTTGGATTTCCTGGCAAAATTGAGAGGAATGCGCAGTTGATAAGTTGCTTCATACGTTACACGATCAATCCGGAAAAGATCGCCGACTTCGAGCAATACGCTCGCGCATGGATGCGACTGATTGAAAAATACGGCGGCACACATCACGGTTACTTCGTTCCCGACGAATCACCACCAAGCGCTCCGTTCAGCTTTGCGCGAATCGGTGAAGCAGGGCCAACCAATATCGCTATCGCATTATTCAGTTTTCCTGATGTTGCTGCCTATGAAAAATACCGGCGCGAGGTGGCGAATGATCCCGAATGTCTGACGGAAACTCTTCACCGCGATGAGACGCAGTGTTTCACAAAATACGAACGCACATTTTTAAAACCGGTGACGAGGCAGTAGGCAGGCTATACAACCTGATCGACATCGGCGTGGCTAGTCATTCTCCGTAAGCCATCACCGAACCGCGTCTGTCTTTTCGCAATTCGATAAATTCCCAACACGGGTTCAAAAGTCGCATCACGGAGATTGCTGATCGACTCTTCGGCAGCGAGTCCCGTCGCCGGATACTCGTTTGGGTGAGGCGCGTAATAAGTTCCAAAAACCAGGTCGATGAAGGGAAAGAAAGTCGCGAAGTTTCTGTCTCGATGCTCCGCTTGAGTCGAATGATGTATGCGATGCCACTGCGGGCCGGCAATCACAGGTGTTATGATGCCAAACGACAAACGCACGTTCGCGTGATTAACGAAGCCCCACATCCTGAACATCATAAAGGCCGCTATCGCGTGAGGGTACATTAAGCCAAAAAAAATAAATACAGGAAAATAGAGCACGCCAACCAATAGATGGTGCGACAGGTGAGTTCTCGCCCAAACGCTCGAGTTGAAGGCAGTCTCGCTGTGATGAAACCTGTGCGTCTGCCACAACAGCGGCGACGCGTGCTGCCAACGATGAACCCAGTACTGCCAAATATCCCAGACAACGGCAAACGCCAGCGCAAACATGAGTTGCGTAACGAACGTTCGCGGAACGGCGATTAAGTTTGGCAATAAACCACCCCGGGTAATTTGCAAGAGTTTTGAATAAGCCGGGTTTAAGATGAAGTTCAATGCCATCATCGCGATCAGAATCACCGGATAATAAAAGAGATTGAAAAAGCGGCTTGAGAGCGGCTGCTTGTTAGCCGGGATCAGCGCTTCAAGGATGAAAAAGAAGGCGCTCAACAAGACAACCGAGGCGAGTAAGCTGAGATAAGACCAAAGATAGTAAGCGAACATGGTCATACGATTGATTCTGTTGCAACTGACTTCTAGTCGGCGGCGACGTAATAGTCAAGCATTTTCTTCAAAGCCCTGAAACCTCTCTTCGTCGGAGCGCACTAACAGGCGGAGGCACCTAACCATGAATGGGAATTTGGATTTGGAAGCTCTCGAGCGCCGTACGCAGAGGCTCGAACGATTGCTGAGAATATCTATAACGGGGTGGATCGCGCTCGGCGTTATTGCCGTCTGCGCCTTTACGATTCGATGGAATTCTCAGCAGTCAGCCGTACCTGCGTCGCTGAGAGTTTCCGAGCTGGTCGTCGTCGATGCAAAAGGCGTTGAACGAGTACGCATCGGCGGCGATTTGCCTGACGCGACGATCAATGGCAAGCGAGTTCCACGTGGCGAGAAGGCTGCGGGTGTACTGCTCTACGACACTACCGGTCAGGAGCGCGGCGGTTACGTCACCTGGGAATCAGGCAACGTCGGCCTCACGCTTGATACGCGTCAGTGGCAGGTAGCGTTGTTCGCCGCTGGCCTCGAGGGATCGGCCTTGAGCATGTGGCATGGCAAGGATGCCGTTGAAATCCGATCGGATGAAGACGGCTCGCGCGTTACCACAGTTCACGATGGGCGCCTCGTCTTCCAACAGCCCGCGTCGATCAAAATCAGCAGCGAAGGCTGCAACGACTATCGAAGCATCAAAGCAAAAAATTCTTTAGAGCGCGCCATGACTAGTTGCGAGCGGCGTTTCAGCGAAAGCGCCTGCCGCGCGTGTCTGGAGCAGAAGTGAGCAACTGATTCGCAATGGCAATTCACTTCAGGTAGGCGCCCGCAATTTCGGTCGAGGGAAGCGAGCGCTTAGCGAAATTCTTTATCGTCCGCCGAAGGTCCATAAATCGCCGGCACCTTCGCGCCCATCAAGCGCAAGTAAACAGTCATCTGTCCGCGATGATGTGCCCAATGGCCGAACGTATCCTGGATCATCTCGTGACGCGGCGCTTGGGCAACCACCTTCCCTGCGGCCTTCAATTGCCAATTGGCCTGCAAGTGTTCGTCCGAAGTTCTGCCCAAGGCGTCGCGCGCACCGGTTGCCGCCTGGTCGAGCGCCGCGATGTATTCCGCGCTGGTGTTCAGCGGCTTCATCTCAAATTTGCCGCCATCCTTCGGTGCAATGTCGAGGTCGGCTTGATTAATCTGCATTGTGATCCACGTCGGAATTGTAGCAACCATGTTCGCTAGGTAGCCGAAAGCCATTGATCGATCATGCGGCTTCCAATCAGATTTACCTTGCGGCACCTCTGCGAGCGCGGCCCGCGATCGCTCGACTTCACGATTCAATTCGGCAAGTAGGTAGTCTTTAATGTTCATCCTGGTCTCCTTTGATTCAGTAGATTACATACGTAGCGGAGAGAAGTCATGACGACATCTTGGTGATATTGACACGATCCTGAATTGTCGTGATGATTTGCAGGTTTGGGATAGTGCGTGAAGCGGACGATTGAAAATAGCCCAGCAATTCATTGCTGGGTACGCGATGCGAAATTGGGATGGGAGCCCGTGAAACGGGCGACTGAAGATTTCATCTCGAACGCGCGGATTGTTTTCAGCCGTCCGTTTCACGGACTGCTAATCATCACGCGCCGCGATCCCACCGATGAATTGGTGAGCTATTGTCATCCGTCCGCTGCGCGGACTAAACTGCGCTGGAAATAATGATGACGCAGAACCTCGACACGACCGAAGCCGCATGGTCTTCACTAGCTGGAAAGATCTGCGTGCTGCATTCCGAAGCAGAATACCAGCAACTTGTCGCCTTACTTGATTCGCTAATCGATCAATTGGGCGAAAACGAATCCCATCCGCTCGCATCACTCATGGACATCGTCGGCGTGCTGGTTGAGAAGTACGAAGACGAGCATGTGCCGGAATTGGCCGTCGACTAGGAACCTATGGCTATTCCAAAATACGATCAATTTTTCAACCCGCTTCTTCGTGCGATGCACGAGTTAGGTGGCTCCGCTTCAATCGATGAACAGGAAGACAGAGTCGCAGCTATTCTCAATCTTAGTGACAAAGACCTTGCAGAGATTCACCGAGGCAGCAGAACGAAGGTTCAGTATCGGTTGGCTTGGGCGCGAACTTATCTGAAGCATTACGGATTGCTTGAAAACTCCGCTCGTGGGATTTGGACGTTGACGCCAAAGGGACTGAAGACCCATACCGTGGATGCCAGAGCTGTTAATCGCAAAGCAAACAAAGGTAGGCGGGGCGAACCTCTTCCGAAAGAAGACAAACTACCGAAAGAGATCGCGTGGGAAGAAAAGCTTCTTGGTGTTCTGAAGTCCTTGCCCGCGGACGCTTTCGAACGGCTCTCTCAGCGCGTTCTTCGAGAAAGCGGATTTACCCAGGTTGAGGTAACTGGCCGAAGCGGAGACGGAGGCATCGATGGTAAGGGTGTCGTCAGAATTGGCGGTGTCCTTTCATTCCACGTCATCTTTCAATGCAAAAGGTACAAGGGCTCTGTGGGTCCAGGCGTGATCCGAGATCTCCGCGGCGCGATGATGGGACGTGCCGACAAGGGCTTGCTTCTAACAACGGGCACAATAACTCGCGATGCACGCAAAGAAGCTCAACGCGATGGTGCTACTCCAATCGATTTAATAGATGGGGAAGATTTTGTTCGACGACTAAGAGACTTGGGGATGGGCGTTAACATCATGCAGCACATCGTGGAAGATATTCGAGTAAATCGGAGCTTCTTCGAAGGAATCTAGAACTCAAGCAAACCTGACATCCTCTCCCGCATCCCCTATAATCATTTCAGCTTCACGACAGGGGGCGACAGGCTTCGACAGGGGCCGTAACGTCCGTCGCGATGCATGCCGGGCCTCTTTCTTGTAAGGACCGTTATCAAATTGCAGGGAAACACAATTGCCAACTCTAACGAGTTAGCTCTCGCGGCCTAATTAGCCCGCGAGCGTCTCTGCCGCAAGTTGCTCATGCGCGCGGCGCGAGATGTCACCTTAGATGAGCTGGCGCATCGCTTCGGTCCGTGGTGATGCGCGAGACCAAAGCCGGACTAGCTGGCGTCGACGTCTTGCTGCTTCACTTAGTCGTTGCCGGCGAAGCTCGATCGATCGAAAGATTGATCGAAAAGAGAAGCAGCTAAGCATGTAGAGTCCTTCGGCGTTGGCTTTTGGATCCGGGTTCGATTCCCGGCGCCTCCACCATCAGAGCAGTGGCAGATGGCAGTAAGCAGTAAGCAGGAAACAAGCGGGGACTATCCGCAGATTAAGAACAAAGCCATGCAAATTTCTCTCACTCATCGACTGATTCTACTTCTCGTTCTGTGGATTGCCACGTGTGGAATTGCGCCGGCGCAGCAGCCGGATCCGCACGGCAAAGAGAATGCGCAAATCAAAATTCTTATCCAGAGCGGCAACGAAAAAGCGCGCCAGCGAGACTTCGACGGCGCCATTGCCGATTTCAACGAAGCGATCGCGATTGGTAAGAATCTGCCGGATCTGCTTCGCGCAGGGCCGTTTGTCAATCGCGGGTTGGCTTACGAAGGGAAAGGCGATTACGCAGCGGCGCTCGCCGACTTGAACAAAGCGATCAAGCTCAACGCGAATAATTCTTATACTTATCAGGATCGAGCCGACGTTTACGGGAAGCTGAAAGAATGGGACAAGGCGCTGACGGATTACAGCAAGGTAATCAAACTTACACCCAAGTTTCCTTACGCATATCGTGGGCGAGGCCTCGTCTTGCTGCACGAGGGAAAGGACGTTGAAGCGCAAGCCGACTTCGAGAAGTATCTTCAATTGAATCCAAGCGGCAAAGACGCACTCGATAAGCAGATTGAAGAGATTAAAGCCGAGCGCGCAGTGAAACAGCACTGAATGCTTGCCTTCCATACCTTTCATCCTTCATCCTTCATCTTTGCTTACATCGCTGCCCATCGGAATATTCGACAGCGGCGTGGGCGGACTGACTGTCTATCGCGCGTTGCATGAGCATCTGCCGAATGAACGATTCGTTTATCTCGGCGACACCGCGCGCGTGCCTTACGGGACAAAGTCGCTCGCGACCGTTGAGAGATATGCTGTCGAGAATGCGCGCTTTCTCGCGGCGCACGGAATCAAGATGCTCGTCGTGGCCTGCAACACGGCTTCGGCGCTGGCGCTGCCGGCGATTCGCGCTGCGTTGCAGATTGATGTGGTAGGCGTGATTGGGCCGGGGGCGAGAGCGGCTGTGACTGCGAATGAGCTCTCGAACATAAGAAGGAGCGCGCAGGATACGCGCGAACCGCACGCAGGATGCGTGCGCTCCATCGGCGTGATTGCGACGGAATCAACGGTGCAGAGCGGCGCCTACACGAAGGCGATCAAGA
>DASQYL010000176.1:0-2162 GCA_035639235.1 Pyrinomonadaceae bacterium
TGGCGGAAGAAGGTTGGGCTAACAATGATGTTACGCGGACGATCGCGGCGACCTATCTCGACGGTTTGCCAATGAAGATTGATACGCTGGTGCTCGGCTGCACGCATTATCCAATTCTGCGCGAAGTGATTCAGCAGACGGTCGGCGCAGATGTGCGGCTAATTGATTCAGGGGAAGCGACTGCGCTGGAAGTCAAAGCACTGTTGAAGCAAAAGAATTTGGCGCGCCTGACAATGCCGACTGGCGCCCTCGAACGCCATCTATGCGATGACCTGGATCATTTTTATGTGACTGATGCAGCGGAACGGTTCGCGCGCGTGGCAGAGCGATTCCTCGGGGCAAAGCCGTCGCGTCTGGAAGCTGTTGAGGTTTGGGGCAGTGACGAACTGAAGAAATAATCCGCAGACTACGCAGATTTCACGGATTGAGAAAAGATCAAGCGCGGAGCGAACGATATGGTTGGTTCGTGTTTTCTTTTCTGCGCAATCTGTATAATCTCAGGATGTTTCTTTGTGATCATGACATTGGCTCGCACAGACAATCGCGCTTTCGATCAGTTACGCGCCGTTAAGATCACGCCGAATTTCCTGGCGCACGCGGAAGGTTCAGCTCTAATCGAGATGGGAAACACCCGTGTCATCTGCGCGGCTTCAATCGAAGATAAGTTGCCGCCGCACCTTCGTAATCAGCGCACGGAAGGATGGGTAACTGCCGAATATGGAATGTTGCCCCGCTCGACGCACACCCGCATGCAACGCGAACTCGGACGCGGTGGTCCGTCCGGGCGCACTCATGAGATTCAAAGATTGATTGGCCGTTCGATGCGTGCGATTGTCAACCGGAAATTGATAGGCGAGCGAACGATCACCCTCGACTGCGACGTGTTGCAAGCGGACGGCGGCACGCGCACCGCGGCGATCACAGGCGCCTACGTGGCGCTCGCGATTGCGTGCAAGCGATTGCTGAAAGAAAAGAAGATCTCGCGCTCGCCTATTAATACCGAGGTCGCGGCGATCAGCGTGGGGATCGTTGACGGTGTTCCGCTGCTGGATTTGAAATACGACGAGGATTCGCGCGCCGAAGTCGACATGAACATCGTCTGCACCGGCGACGGCCGCTTTATCGAAGTGCAGGGAACCGCCGAAGGCTTACCATTCACGCGCGAACAAATGGATAAATTGTTGGAGCTGGCGAAGCAGGGAATTGCGGAATTGGTCAACGCGCAGCGGCACGCCATTGGCGCAGCTTCGGTCTAAAAGAAATAGACAACAGCGATTCATTAAGCAGCATCTGACTGTTACGTCTGCTAAGGAGACTCGATGATTCGAACACTGACCGCTCTTTTCGGTTTATTGTTATTGTCGATCGCCTGCACTACCAGTCGCGTTGGCGCGGCATTTCAGGAATTCAGCTACACCAGCCCCAAAGGTGGGTTTAGTGTCGAGTTCCCGTCGCCTGTGTGGAAGAAGATTGGGGAGCCGGACGACGTGCATCAACACACCGAGTTCATCTATGGCGAGCGGAGCGATGGTTATCTGCGGATTCGGAAGGAGACACTCGATCAGGGAGTCTCAATCCAGGAATTCGCGCGCCGCGATCAGGATGAGCGCACGCGTTTTCAACCGGGCTTCGTCGACGGCAAGTCCGAAACCTTCAATGGACGGCTCGACGGAGTAACCGCTTCATATGAATTTACGCAGGGCGGCAAACCAATGGCCGGCCGCAATTACTATCTGAAAATTGACGACCACAGCGTTTACGTGTTGCGCTTCACCGGTTCTCGCGACAAGTTCCTGCGCATTCGCAATCAGACTGATTTCATTGCGCGCAGTCTGAAGTTGAAATGAGATTGAGTTGTTAAATTCGCATACGCCAGAGTTCGACTAAGAATTTCTCATAACCTTTCACTGGTCTCCCGTAATACCTAGTAGTCTCCCCGCGTCACGAATCCGAAACCGCCTGCGTCAATGGGCGGATTCTTAATCCACGTGTGACCCGCCTGCTTACGCCGGTGGTTCAGACAAAACTGCAGTTCTCCCCAGCATCGACCATTTCCGAAAATGAGAGGAGCTTGCTATGAAGAAATGTGGCGCATGTGGTCAAGAGTTTCAAAACCAATTCAACTTCTGTCCGGTGCATGGCGAGGCTTTGATCTCGTCTCC
>DASQYL010000177.1:0-2643 GCA_035639235.1 Pyrinomonadaceae bacterium
GGCCGACTCTATCGCGCGGACACAGTGTTGACGTTGCCGCTAGCCTTCGCGGCGATTGCCGCGGAACTGCGCACGCAGTACCTGCTTGGCTACTATCCAAAGAACAAGAGCGACAACGGCGCGTACCGGAAGATTCAGGTGAAGACCACGCGCAAGGACATCGCCGTGCGCGCGCGTCCGGGTTATCGGCCGAAAGGGAATTGAAGCATTGAGTGATTGAGTCATTGATTCAATGACAAATTCCCTTCGCTCGTGTTAGTTTTCTCACTCACTTTCTGAACATCATGCCGACGAGAGAAGAAGCCTGGGAACTTTTGTGTGAGTACACAAAAGGAGACAGCTTGCGCAAACATGCGATTGCGGTAGAAACCGCGATGCGCGCCTGCGCTGCGCGCTACGGCGGATCGGATGCGGACATGGATGAATGGGGCTTGGTCGGACTGCTCCACGACTTCGATTACGAGATGTTTCCTTCGGCCGATCAGCATCCATTTACAGGATCGAATATTCTCTGTGGCCGCGGCTATTCCGATCGAATCATCAGGGCGATTCTGGGCCACGCGACTTATACGAACGTGCCGCGGGACACCGACATGGCGAAGGCATTGTTCGCAACCGACGAGTTGTGTGGATTCCTTGTCGCGTGCGCATTGGTGCGGCCCTCGCGAAGTCTCGACGACATGGAAGTGAAATCAGTTAAGAAGAAATTGAAGGATAAAGCCTTCGCTCGTTCAGTCAATCGAGACGATATTTATCAGGGCGTGCAGGAGTTGGGCGTCGAGCTGGATGAACATATTCGCTTTGTCATCGATTCGTTGAAGCCGGTGCAGAAGGAAATTGGGTTGGAACCACAAGGTGAACCGGCTAGCGCAGCTTAATCAGCGACCGTGTCGCACTTCAGAAGTTCGTGGAATTACGAAACGATCGTGATCGACGACATCCGCCACGCAATATCCGACAATCGTCAAGATCAGACTTAGGATTGCGGTTGTCACCGCCTGAACCTTGCGACGACGCGCCGTGTGACGATACACGAAGACGCCGCCAAAGATGGCGAATCCGAGCGGCAAGAGCACACTGGCCAGCAATATCCAATCATGGCGAGCAAGGTTAATCGCACTACCGAAAAACGCGATCGTGATTGCGCACCAAAGGCCGAAACCGATAATGGCTCCGATCAAAGACGCGAGGATTATCAGCTTCCAGCGCATCGCCGAGACCGAAGGGTCCGTTAAGTGTTTGGGGTTAACGGTCTCAGAATATCACACTAAGCGCATCACAAGTGACGCCCGTCATATATCATTAGGCCGCATCAATCATATTGTTGGTTCTCGATCCACAGGTTCGTACTACCTTGGCCATCTCCAATTCAATCCATAACAAATAATGCTCACTCGCAGCGCGCTCATTTACCTCTCTCGTCAGGAAGGCCTTAAAAACTTTGCCGCGAAATTCGCTCCTTTTAAGAAACTCACGACTCGGTTCATCGCGGGTGAAACAACCGACGATGCGGTAGCCGCGATTCGTGAGATTAATTCGAAAGGATGCTCGGCTTCTTTCGATCATCTCAACGAAGGCGTTCACAGCGTCGAAGGAACCGAGGCTGAAGTCCGTGAATACCTGAACCTCCTCGCTAAGATTGACGAGACCGGAATCAATTCGAATGTTTCGATAAAGCTGACGCAGTTTGGATTGGAAATCGATCCCGAGCTGGCTTATCGCAATGCGCGACAGATAGTCGAAGACGCGAAGCGGCGCGGTAACTTTGTGCGCATCGATATGGAAGGATCGAGCGTGACGCAGTTGACACTCGACATTTTTCGCCATCTGCGATCCGAATTTGAATTGAATGACGTCGGCATTGTCGTCCAGTCATATCTCTATCGCACTGAGGCTGACGCGCGCGAGCTTTTGAAGATTCCTGCGCGCATACGCTTGTGCAAAGGCGCGTACGATGAGCCTGCCGAAGTTGCGTATCCGGACAAGAGAGATGTCGATGCGAATTACCTCCGCGTGATGCAGTTGCTACTGGCGAGCGGAACCTATCATGGAATTGCGACGCACGATCCAAAGATGATCGATGCGACGATTGATTTCGCACAGAGGCAGGGAATTGCTAAAGATGCTTTCGAGTTTCAGATGCTTTACGGAATTCGTCGTGACTTGCAGGAGCAACTGGCGCGCGATGGCTGGGGCATGCGGGTGTACGTGCCGTACGGAAAACACTGGTATCCGTACTTCATGCGGCGTCTGGCGGAGCGGCCGGCGAACATTTGGTTTGTGCTGAAGAATTTTCTGAAAGGATGATGTGCTCCCTCTCCCGTTGGGAGAGAGCTGGGGTGCAGGTGCGAAGCTTACGCCGCAAGCCACAGTACCTTTTTGATGTGTGAGGCGCAGCCTCAAGTCAGAAATAAATATTCATTCGTTTGATGCTAGTATGCCCTCACCCTGACCCTCTCCCAGTGGGAGGGGGAAATAAGCATGGAAAACTATCTCTGGATCATTTGGGCTGTCTTCGGAGCGATTCTGGTAGTCGCCGAAGTCTTCACCACCGGTTTTGTGCTGCTGTGGTTTGGGATTGGCGCACTGGTGGCGGGCCTCGCCGCTTTGCTGGGCGTACACAGCGTCATCCTGCAATTTCTC
>DASQYL010000178.1:0-6035 GCA_035639235.1 Pyrinomonadaceae bacterium
GAACGCAGCGGCGCCAGTTTGTTATTTAAGCCGGTGATCACTCCACCTTGCGTCTTCTCGGCATCGACCTTGATGAAATTGCCCCATTCGATCTGTGCTTCCTGATCGTCTGACGAGCGCATGTCTTCACCGATCTTCTTCAGGTCATTTCGCGAGAGATATTCCTTGATCATCGGTAGCGTCGGATTAAGCGCTATTGTCGGCAAGTGTAAGCAGAGCGCTTTCATCAGGGCGGTTTCGCCCGATATCCAATAATGAGTGCTGTCGTTGACCTTCATGTTTTCCGGTTCGTATCCAACGACGATCGAAGCGAGTGAATGCGCCAGTTCGCCATTCTTCAAACAACGCGGCAACGGGTTCCATAGATCGGAAAGATTCGGATTCTCCAGGTCGATGCGGTACACGTGATCGTAATATCGCGCCGTATGAGCATAGAGTTCGCCTTTAATATCCATTACCAGCGCTGAACAACCGGTTTGCGACCAATCACGGAGAATGTTCATGTAGAAGGTGGCTGACTTACCGGAATTTGACGGCCCGAAAAGTCCGGTATGAACCAACAACTGCTCTAATCCGAGAATGAGATCGTATTGACGCAGAGCAATTGCAGAGCTGAGTCTGCCAATGCGTACCGCGCCGTAGGGCAGCGGTTCATTAGACGGATGCGCGAGTCCTTTCGATTTCAGATCGGCGATGCTGGCCCACCGAGCGGAGCCATGCGTTAATCTCTGGTTGATGCTGTAGTAGGGGTAGGCCAAAGAGATCGATTCGAACAGGCCGACGAAGCCTGCGAAGACTGCGCCAATCAGCACAAAGGTCATCCATTTGAAATCGAGATTGAGCATCTGGCCGGAGCGGAAAAACAAAAAAGCAGCAATCGAGCTGCTGAGGATTAGCGTTCCGCTACGTGACAAGTCCTTCAGAAATCTGGTGGCAGCGTGAAATGAATCAAGATCCGGCTCATCAGCCGGGCGCGGAATGAAGTAATCGGCATCGATTCTCTCTACTCTGGCGCGAAAGCTCATGATCGAATTTCTCCTACTTGGGAATTGCGGTCTTCACCCACTCGTCGAGTTGGGCTCGCTCGTCACTAGGGATTTGGCCTTGCTTGAAGAGACGCGGCTGCCAGCCGGAAGCGATGATCTCCGGTATAGGAGCAAATGGGTTCGGATAGATGATGCCGTCGAGTTGCATCGATTCGAAATAGCGCGCGCCAACAGTTGTGTTTTCGGAATCGGGAATACGGATGAGTATTGCCGGACCATCTCTCCTTTCATTCGGCACCGAGACAATTTCAACGCTCAGGGTGGCTGGCGAATAACGCAAATGCACGGTTGCATGCGGCATCTGCAACACGCCCGGCTGTTGAGTGAGCCATTCAGTTGGAACTAATTGTCGCTGCGCAATCCCCAGGAGAATCTGGCCGGCGTCGTGTGGCACGTTGCCTGTGATGGCAGCTTCGGTCACATATGTGGTCGCCGCGATCGCGACAGCGGTCGCGTCCCTTAATCGCTCTGCTGTGCGCGGCACTTCACTGTCAGGCCAACGATAGGCGGGTGAATTTCTCCCGGCGGTCGTATCACTTACGGCATCGCCGATTATGACGTGAGGATCGACGGTGGCCATACGACCACTGTTCTGACGATGCAGAATCAGCGGCATAACCACGAGTACGAAAAAAGCTCCGGCGGCCACTGAGATAACCGGCCAGATGTTGCCCCGGTCACGATTTCTCATGCAGCCTCCCGAAGTCGAACAGCGTCTTCACCAAACACCGACTCGACCATGTGTTCTATAAGTGCGTCGCTAGTGTGCGCGGCCTTCTCAAGGCGCAGTAGCCCAAGTTCAAGATTGGCAAGGTCATCTGCGTTGCGGGCGATGAAGCCCAGGTGATCGTCAATCACCTCCGCCAACAGCCGATCAATATCTTCACTGATAAAAGCGCGAAGAAGAGCAATCGACTCACGCAGTCCAGGCTTGTCTCTGACGGTCGGCATCATCACCCGAATGTATCTAACGACTTTGATAACTTGAGCCAGCAAATGAGGCGGTGCTTGGGGGACCCGTGAATGAAGGATTCGTGTTTCCTCAAGATCAGTCGGTAATCGAACCTTGGTGTAAACACAGCGCGATCGCAGTGGCGCGTGGACGATATGCTGGTTGTTTGAGGTAAGAATTACGATTGGCTTCTCGTCATCCTTGCCCACGCCGATGTGTCCCTGATTTTCGGTAAGTCTCGGAATTGAAGCATGACCATCGGTAAACAACTGGTAGAAAAACGCCTGGCAAACCTGTGGCAATTTTTCAAACTCATCGAGCTTCACAATCGGCACCACGCCCGTCGTGGACATATAGTCATAGGCCTTTAGAATCTCACCCAGGTTCAGAAACTCCTTGCGCCACTGCTGACGTCTCGCTTCTTCGAGATTGACCTGTCTGCTGGCGACGGCCTGCGCGACGAAGTTATTCTGACCTTGGTCGTCCCACTCAAACAAAATGTCTTTCAACTTGAGATCGTCCATGCCTTGCAACTCGAAATAGGGTCGATTGCAGGAGTAGGCGAGCGCGTCGACCATTTCGGTCTTGCCCCCACCGCGCTCGCCTTCGGCCAACAGCGGCATCCCTGACTTCAACGACTGACAGAGATCCTTTAGCGGCCGTAACTGAAAGATGTAACCGGACTCGCTCGCGACCAGTTCCGCAAGCGCATCGCGCCCGTGTTCGCGCACCAAACGCCGTGGATCGATAACTGGCCGATGGGGGTTCGAGGGAATCATTTGTCTTTGTTCTCCGGAGTCATAGTTTTAACAGCAAGCCGCTTTTGTTCGTCGGTCATCAAGGACATGGCCGCGCGAATCTCGTCCGGCGATCCAAAGAGAATCAATTCCATGACTTCGCGATCAGTAAGAGAAACGGCAGCTTGGGCCATCTCGTCTGAGCCGGGAGCATCGACTGCCTGAACGCTCTTTGGGAGATCAGCAACCATCACATATGCGGCCTGGCCCGCTGCGACCTTGACGAATGTCTTCTTATCGTTGCCACTGCTGGCGGTGCGGCGGCGGTCGTCGCTGAAGGGATCGAAACCACCATAGCCTGCGCTATCAATTACCACTGTTCCGCGCCCCAACGCGCCAGCCATAGTCCCGGCGACTTGCATACCACTTGATGCGATCTTTCGTAGCGTCTCCTTTAGCCGATTGCGGTCTGCGCCGACGGGCTTGCCCGGAATTCCCGTGGCGCCATCGCTACCCAAAACCTCTCCGGTCATCCTTACCATCTTGTTGTCGCGAGAATCGATGTAGCCGATGACCTTCACAAAGGCCCGCGTCTCCTCACTACCAGTGGTGCGACCGATCAAGAGCGTCCCTTTTGGCAACGTCCATCCTTCGCCTCCTGAATCCCTGGTTAACTCAAGCCGTGCGTAAGAATCATTCCTGAGTGTGAAAATCACTCCTTGAGTGCGGACTGGGAGCATGGTGCCGAAGGGTGGCAAGACTGCCGGAGGAGTCTTGACGACTGATGTGGGTGCTGTTTTCTTTCCGAGTCGTGATTGATCAGATGTGTTTTGTGCCTGCGTAGAAAGGACTCTAGTCGGGGCGTCATCGACAAAGAAGGTCTGCGTGGTATTCGCGTGAGATTGCACCTCAGAAACTGAGCTAGCCTCATTTTTCATTTGACTCGTCGTGTTGGGCTGAGAATTCGAGCTTGCATTTGTCGAACCCGTGTCATTGACCTGCGAGAATGCCGGTGAATTGCCAGTGAAGCTGAGATCTCGGCCAAAGTTTGTACTTGGCGAAGGTGACTGAGTAGCTGACGATCCGGGCGACGGCGAGAGAGTCATGTTACTTACTCTCGCGGTATCCTCACCGCTGGCAACGCGCGCGATGTTTATGGCTTCGGCGGTTAGTCCATTCTCTGAGGTGCCAGACTCGTTCTTAGGTTTATCGTTTTGAGTACTCGAGCGAGAATCAGCCTGGACCCTGACGTTAACTCGATTGACTCTCAGAAGGAGATACAAAGCAACCGCGCCGCCGGTAATTAAGAGCAGGACAAACGACCATCCAACCAACTTACGCTTCCAGCTCTTCTTCTTGGTCGGATCGATTTCCTTCGCCGGTTTAAGGACCGGATCGTTCGAATCATAAAAGGCAGCGGTTGTCTGACTCTGTTTGGTGTCATCCTCAACAAGATCAAGGACGCCGACAGCGTTATGGTTTCCATTATTCTGATTCATGTGAACCCCCTTTAGTGTTTATTATTCGCGAGAGTGATTGACGCGGGTTCGTCAGCCGCGCTGGTTTGACTCACTACAACTTTCACTTGTTGGTGAGTGCCTAGAACGGGCGGGTGATAAGCAACGGCGTAGTAGCCAATGCCAGAGGCAGGGATTGCGCCGCTTGCATCGCTCCCTTCGGTGCGAAGCTTCTTGATTGGCTCGATGTTAATGGGCTTTCCTTGATCATCAAGCATTTCAACGAACAGATCAGGGCTACCAGAGGTTAGCTTCACCGGATCGGCGGTTGTATTTCTGATTGCGACTATTACCACTTGGAATTCGTCTTTCGGGTCGGATTTCTGAACTGTCGAAAGAGCCAAGCCGTGAATTGGTTTGGTCCAAGCCTTGAACTGTCCAGGCTTCTTAATTGCTCGCGATAATGCGTCCCGCGCACTGGAAGTGATCCGCTCGTCTGTCTTGTTTACCTTTTCGGGAGTAACCGGGCTTGAATCCGCGGTTGCAGGAAGCGGACGCGGCGTGTCAGTTACCTCGGATTTGCTTTGAGAGTTTTCCAGCCGGATCGTGATCGACGGTGATTCAGTAGAGTTCTTTTCCGCCGGTTTACTCTCTTCGCTTGTCTCGACTGAAATTGACGCTGGCGCTGCGGGCTGCCGGGTATCATCCCTCCTTTCTGGCATGCTCGTGGTTGTGGTGTCGAGGTTAACCGGCAGCCCCGCCGCGCGTCGTCGCGCCACTACTTCATCGCGGTTGTATGAAAGCACACAGCGATGAACGTTCTGCGCGAGATCTTCTACTGGATAGAACAGGAATGTGACTACCAGACCGCTCCTCATCTGAACCGTCACCGTAGCAGCCGGACTGTGCGCCTTTCGATTGGGCGGCGGCGAAACGAATAGTGAGCCTGGCCGAACGACGATCGCGCGCTTATTTCGTTCCAGCGCCTTTTCATCAACGGTCGCCATCTCGGGATCGCCCGGAATGATGTAGCGTGGCCCATCGTTAGCGGGCAGCTCGATCAGGACGCTGCCGTGCTGAGCCATCGCCAACCTGACGACGGTCTCATCCTTGTTGACTTCAACCCTGGCTTCACCAACAAAGAAATCAGGTGACGGTTCCTTCACCGATTGCGGCGCTGGCATCGGTGACGCAGTGATGTGCCTCGGGACCCGGCGCCCACAACAGTGGCGCGTCACAACTGGTTTGCTCGGCGAAGCCGTAGGCTGTTGAGCCGGTGCAACCGCCGAAGCGTATAAGAGTGCAAGTATGGTAAGTATGATCTTCATTGTTGTCTCCTCACTTATCCTTGAGTTTGAGACACTACCGGTGTCTCCGAGTCCGTCGAGCTAAGTTCCTTGTAGTCGACTGAGTTGATGCGAAAGCCCGACCGCAGATTCCGATCAAGGCGGAACGTGCCGTTTTCCGGCGCATCCGGCAGTAATTCGACAGTAAGCAGAATGTGCTTGATGGCGTGCTTACTCTCGTTCTTGATCACCATGTCGATCTCTTGAGTGCCATAGACCTTGACGGTCAACGGTTTGCCCGGCGCATGTTCGAGGTACTCAGGTTTCCAGTTGGCATTCCATTGTTGTTCGCGCTGCGTCTGGAGAACCTTCTGATCCGTCAGGTATTGGGCAAACTTCTTTGCCTGGCCCGGCACCATCAATCTCAGCGCGGCCTCAATGTCTTTGGAGCGCGACCGTTGGTCCACACGGTAGAGATAGTCAAGGAATGCCTTGACCACGTAATCCATGTCGGCTAGTTGTAGTTTGTCTTTTTCAAGCCTGACCGCTTCGGTAGT
>DASQYL010000179.1:0-10097 GCA_035639235.1 Pyrinomonadaceae bacterium
CCGAAGGCGAAGGACAATTTCTCGTGATGCAATACATCGCCGGCCAGGATCTTTCTGAGATGCTCGCGGCGCGCAACGCTGCGTTTCCCGAAAGTGACGTCGTGCGCTGGGCCGATCAGCTCTGTGATGCGCTCGATTATCTGCACACGCAGGATCCGCAAATCATTCATCGCGATATCAAGCCGCAGAATCTGAAGCTCACCGCGCGCGGACAGATTGTGTTGCTTGATTTTGGATTGGCAAAAGGTTCGGCGGGACAACTGACTGCGGTAACAACTTCGGCGAGCATCTTTGGATACACGCCCAACTATGCTCCGCTCGAACAGGTGCAGGGCAAGGGAACTGATCCGCGCAGCGACATCTACGCGCTGGGCGCGACGCTGTATCATCTGGCAACCAACGTGAAGCCGCCCGACGCGCTCAGCCGCGCGGCCGCAGTCGTGAACGGCCAGGCCGATCCATTGCAGCCGGCGCACGAAGTTCGTCCCGAAGTCGATCAGGGTTTCTCGAATGTGCTGGCGAAAGCAATGTCGCAGAAGCGTGACGATCGCTTTGCGAGCGCGGACGAGATGCGGCGCGCTTTGGGTAGCGGGCAATCCGGATCGCTGAGTGAAGAGACACTGGTGAGTCCCAGCGCCGTTCCGTTTGCCACGGCGCCGACAGTTACATCGGAAAAGGCAACGCGGCTGGTGGGCGATCAAACGCGGCGCACAACTGCGCCATCCTTTTCCAGCGAAGCACAGACTTTGGTCGCGGGTGAAGCTACCAATGTCCGCACAGTTGCCAGCGGTAAAGCAGCGGTCGCAGCCGGACCTCGAACTAATTGGAAACCGATCGCTGCCGCCGCGATCGTTTTGATTCTTGTCGGGGGAGGCGCCGCTGGATTTTTCGCATATCGTCGCCAGCACGCGCAGCAGATGGTGGCGCAGCCCGTCGAAACGCAATCGCAACCATCCCAATCGTCACAGCCCGCCAATACAGCTGACTCGAATGCCGTCGCGCCGGCGACTGAAGCAGAGAATGTGCGGACTCAGCCGAAGAATGAGAAGCCGAAGACCGATGCGCAGCGGAGTAACCAAGCGAAGCCTGAAGAGAAACCGGTGGAAGATGCATTTAAGAATTTTCCGCCACCCGAGGTTTTCGATCCGGCGCATCAGGCCGATCAGAACCGTCGCGATCGAAATCCGCCACCAGGTCAACCAGCGCCGTTCGATCCGATGCGAGGCCGGTCGGGTGAAATACCTCCGCCGCGTGTGCCTAATGTCAGAGTACTTCCGGACGGCCGGCGCATCATCAGGAATCCTGACGGCACGACTGTCATAGTTAATCCGAACGGCACCACCACGGTCCTGCCGGCCCCGGGCGCCCGACGCCGCGCGAAAGAAAGGGGCAACGGTAACGACAACCAAGGTCGTCCATAGTGTTGTCTCATCGCTCAGAACTCACTGCGTGACTCTCAATTCATAATTATGAACAGCGACGATGCGCCGCGAATAACAATAACGATTCTGGAGTAACAATCATGAAACCTAGTTTTCATCTAAGGTTGAAAGCCGCGTCCATAGGCGCGGCTCTTTTGTTGTGCGGCACAATTGTGCACGCTCAACAGCACGCCGACAACACGTACATTGAATCGGCGACGCTTTATCAGCAAGCTTCGGGTGAGGCGCGCGCTCTCGAGTATCAGACCTATGTGCTGGCGCGGATGTTACTCGATCGCGATCTGCGCAATCATCGCATCAGGATGAGGCGCGCGATCATCGTCGATGTCGATGAAACGATTCTCGACAACAGTCGCTATCAGGGAATGCTCATTAAGCGCGGCGTGAATTATCCCGAAGGGTGGACCGACTGGTGCAATCGCGCCGAGGCGCCGGCGATTCCCGGCGCAGTTCAATTTCTGAATTACGCGCACTCGCGCGGCGTGCGCGTTTTTTACGTGACCAATCGCAAGATCGCCGAAAAAGACGGCACGGCGCGTAACCTCAAAAACGTCGGATTTCCTGAGGTAAATGACGAAACCTTGCTGGTGCGGACCGACACCGCGAGCGACAGCAAAGAGCCGCGGCGGCGAATGATCGCTTCGCGTTATCACGTGGTTCTTTTGATGGGCGACAACTTGAACGACTTCTCGGATGTGTTCGAAAAAAGCAAAACGGTCGAAGCGCGACTCGATGCTACTGAGAAAAATAAAACTGAGTTTGGGACGCACTTCATCGTGCTGCCGAATGCAATGTATGGCGATTGGGAGAACGCGATCTACGATTACAACTTCAAATTGAGTTCGGCGGAGAAGCAGGCGAAGCGGCGAGCGCTATTGAAAGACTGAGGCGCTCGCGCCGCAGAGTGCAATGTTTATAAGTGTGCCGTTTCGTGAGTCAATCGCGATATCTAAGTAGGCGCCGATTCTATAGACATTTTGCGCCTACGGCGCAGATTCTTTATTGCTAACGTTACTGCTCTCTCGCTGCGCTGTTTCTCTTAATTCTTCCTTGATCTCTTCTTCGATCCGCTCAGTCTTAATATCCAGCCGCAAGCGATCGTAAATGCTCATATACTGGTTGGCGATCCAAACCAGCGCAAATAGAGCGATCAGGTATCCGCGCCAATCGGCGAACAATAACTTGAAGCGCGTAATGATTAGAAACAGCCCCGCGATATAGTGACTGAAGCAGTATTCGCAGGTGAAGAGGTAGAAGAATTTGCGTTGATACCAACGAGCACAATCACGACTGCGACGCCGGCAGTACTCGCGCGGCTCGCGAAAGACTTCTTCGTGGGTAATGGTCCACGCGACGCACGCGATGGGAATCGCGAGCACGAAGAGTTCCAGCAGTTGGTGGCCCAGCGACGGCATAGTTTGATTGTAGCCGCCGCTGAGCCGGTTGAGTTAATTCATGAACCGCAAAAGTCTGCTCTTAATGTGGACATTTCATCGCGCCGTCGGCGCGCTCCACGATTCGTCGTGATTCGCATCGTAGAAGATCACGCGCGGCGTCGTACCTTGGGCGATGCCCAGCCAGGCGCGCTCTTTCTCATTCGCATCATAAAAACCGACGCCTGACTCGTTGCCGCCGCCGGACTGTCCAAACCAGGCGCGCAACTTTCCACTTGCGTCGTCGATATTCATGCGAGTGATGCCGTTAGCCAGAATGCCCAGCCGCGTTCGCTCTTTGGCGTTTTGATCGTAAAAACCGAGACTGACTTCCTGTCCTTTGTTCCACAATCCGAGCCATGCGCGTTCCTTGCCGGTGGTTGGATCCTTGATACTCAGACCAGGCAAGCCGTCGGCGTCAGGTCCGAGCGTCGCGATCGCTTTCCCGGACGAATCCTGAACCACAAATTTTGAGCCGGTCACCACATCGGCAGGCCGCGCCGCAATCAAAAATAACGAAGCGACGACGAGCAAGGCCAGGACCATCGCGATTTTAAAGAGCCGGTTTTGTCGTTCCAGTTTTGTCATGCGCTGCACCAGAACTGCATAGTCAATTGAGTTTTCCATTTCGGGGTCTCCTGTATCGTTGCTGAATGAATCGTAAACGTCCGAGCTACGAGGGAGTATTAAAACCAATTTCCTTTTCAAGTTCACTAAAAAATTTTCCGGCCAGCATCTTAGCGGCGGCTTCGACCATACGTTGGCCCACACTGGCGATGACGCCGCCGACTTGCATTTCACCAGAGTAGGCGATGTCGGTCATAGCGCCGGTTTCGGTGAGACTAAAATCGCCGGTGCCTTTCACGAAGCCGGGACCGCCCTTGCCGTCGACAATCATGCGATAACGCATGGGCGGCTGCACATCTTCAAGACTAACGTGTCCTTTGAAGGTGCCTTTCACGGGACCAATGCCCGCTTTCATAGTCGCCACGTAGGCGTTGTCGCCGGTCTTTTCGAGAGACTCACAACCGGGTATGCAGTGTTGGAGAACTTGAGGATCGATCAAGGCGGAGAAAACGCGATCGCGCGGAGCCTGGATTCGATGAGTACCGTGAATCTTCATGTTGGAGTCAGTACCGCCCGCGTCAGCGGGTGGGATCAAATTGGGACCCGGCGTTCTCCTGGACCCATCCGCTCACGCGGATGGTACTGACTTCATCGCAGCTTCGATGGCACGCCTGGTATAAACCGTCGCCAGGTGTCGGCGATAGTCTGCGGACGTGAAGAGGTCTCCGTTACAGTCGATCTCATCAGCCGCATGTGCGGATGCGCTGGCAATCGTTTCATCGTTGAGAATAGCGCCAGCCAAAGCGGCCTCGACACGGCTGGGTCGGTACGCTTTCGAAGATACGCCAGTGATGCCGATACTCGCGCTTTGGCATTCGCCGTTTCCGTTCATCGAGAGATTCGCGGCGACGCCGACGACGGCAAAGCCCGAGGCGGGATGCGGCATCTTCACGTAGGCTTGCGCTGTGCCGCTTGGTTTGGGAATACGAATCTCACGCAGTATCTCACCCGCTTCGAGTGCGGTGGTCAACAGATCGACAAAGAAGTCATCGGCCTTGATTCCACGCTCGCCGTTCTTACTCACCACGATCATTTCAGCGTCAAGGGCAAGCATCGCTGCCGGCCAATCGCCCGCCGGGTCGGCGTGCGCGACGCTTCCGCCAATCGTGCCTTTGTTACGCACCTGCACGTCGCCGATGTGCGATGCGCAATCGGGCAGCAGTGGACAGATATTTTTCAAAAGATCAGATGACTCGATTTGATAGTGTGTCGTCGCCGCGCCAATGCGAATCTCGCCGTTCTCTTCGCGAATGTAAGAGAGTTCCTGGATGCGCGCGATGTCGATCAGCAGCGGCGGCTGCATCAGACGCAGCTTCAGCGCGGGAATTAAGCTGTGTCCGCCCGCGAGAATCTTCGCGTCTTCATTTTGCGCCAGCAGGTTCAGGGCTTCGTCAAGCGTCTTCGCGCGTTGATAATCAAATTGTGCAGGAATCATGTCGTCTCCTTTTGGAGTGCGCCGGCCTGACGGCGCTTCGTAATGTTCGTTGAGTGCGAGGCGACGATCAAAAAGCGGTGTCAAGCCGCCGCACTCCAAAATTTACGCGTTCAGAATCTTCCAAATTTTTTCCGGACGAACCGGCATGTCGATATGCTTCACCCCGTATGGCGCAAGCGCATCGACGACCGCATTCACTATTGCCGGCGTGGCGCCAATCGTGCCCGCTTCGCCGACGCCCTTGACGCCGAGCGGATTCACCGGTGAAGGCGTTTCCGTGCGATCGGTTTCGAACCAGGGAATCTGCGACGCTTTCGGCAGCGCGTAGTCCATCAACTCGCCGGTCACCAGTTGGCCCTGCTCATCGTAGACAACTTCTTCGTATAACGCTTGTCCGATCGATTGTACGATGCCACCGTGAACTTGTCCGTCGACGAGCAGAGGATTGATCACCTTGCCGCAGTCGTCGACGGCGACGTATTTGATTATCTTTGTCTCGCCAGTGTCCTTATCGATTTCAACAACGCAGATGTGGGTGCCGAACGGGAAGGTGAAATTCTTCGGTTCGAAAAAGTAAGTTGCTGACAACCCCGGTTCTGTGTCCGGTGGAATTTCTTTCGCGACGTGCGCGGCCAGCGCGATTTCCTGAATTGTGAGTTTGTCGCGTCCATTGCCTGATGTCGGCACTTCGTTGAGCGCGCCGCCCGGACCTTCGCCGACGGGAACGACTGGATCGGATGTGCCCGTCGCACCGGCCGCCGCGGCTTCTTGTTTTGTGTAGCAGCCCGCTTCGAATGAAAGACGCGCAGCTTCGCATTGCATCATGTGCGCGGCAATCTTCGCGGCTTTCTCTTTCAGTTTTTCAATCGCGACGAACACTGCCGTGCCGCCCACCGCGGTAGCGCGGCTGCCAAAGGTGCCGATGCCGTATTGGACCACGCCGGTGTCGCCGTGAATTACGGTCACGTCATTGATATCAACGCCCAATTCGTCGGCAGCGATTTGCGCGAACGAAGTCTCTTGTCCCTGACCGTGCGGAGATGCGCCGGTAAGAATCGTGACCTTGCCGGTGGGTTCGATGCGCACCGTCGCGCTCTCCCAACCGCCGGCAGGCATGGCTTGCGATGGACCAAGCGCGCAAATCTCAACGTAACTAGACAGGCCGATGCCCATGATACGGCCTTCGGCACGCGCTTTGGCCTGTGCATCGCGTAGCTTTTGATAAGTAGACAGATCGAGCGCTTTACTCAATGCGGCTTCGTAATCACCGCTGTCGTACATCAGTCCGGTGGCGGTGGCGAAAGGGAACTCTGATGGACTCGGAAAATTCTTGCGCCGCACCGCGACGGGATCGAGATTCAGTTCGCGCGCGACCACGTCCATGACGCGCTCGACGACATAGGTCGCTTCCGGCCGGCCCGCGCCGCGATAAGCATCGGTGGCCATCTTGTTGGTAAAGACGCCCGTCACGTTCATTTGAATCGCGGGAATTTTATAAGCGCCGCTCAACATCAATCCGGTCAGCGTCGGAATTGCCGGCGTCAACAGTTGATGATACGCGCCGAGATCGGCGACGACGTTGTACCGCAACCCGGTGATTCTGCCGTCGCTCTTGACACCGACTTCCACGGTGCCGACTTGCGCGCGGCCATGAATCGTCGCTTGCACATTTTCGCGGCGCGATTCGATCCACTTCACCGGTTTGCCAAGCTGCACCGAGATCCAACCGAGCAAAGCTTCTTCCGCATAAACGTTCAACTTCGATCCAAATCCGCCGCCAACTTCGGGAGTGATAACGCGGAGTTTGTTTTCCGGAATCCCAATCATCAAAGCTAGCTGCGTTCGCAGCAGATGCGGAATCTGTGTCGATGACCAGATGGTTAATTCCTCTTCGCCCGGAAAATATCGCGCCAGCACGCCGCGCGGCTCCATCGCGATCGGCGCGAGGCGTTGATGGACCATCTTCTGAGTAACGATCTTGTCGCCGGCTTTCAATGCCGCCTCAATGTCGCCTTCGCCGGAGGTGAGTTTGTAAGCAACATTGTCGCCGAAGGATTCATGCACGAGTGCGCCGCCATTCGCCGCAGCTTCAACGTCGACAACCGGCGTGAGTTCTTCATAATCGACCTCGACCAAATGAACCGCATCACGCGCTGCGTATTTGTCAGTCGCGACCACTGCCGCAATTGGATGGCCAACGAAAAGAACTTTATCAGTCGCGAGCACGCGATAGTCAGGCACTTTCAAATCGGGCAGCGCCGCGGCGCAGGGGACTGGTCCGATCTTTTCCGCGATGTCTTTGCCGGTGTAAACCGCAACGATTCCGGGTACGCTCGCAGCCTCGGTCGTGTCGATACCGTTGATGCGCGCGTGCGCGTATAACGAGCGCACAAACCCGACGTGCAGCGTGTCGGGCAGGCGAATGTCGTCGACGTAATGCGCGAGTCCTTTGATCAGACGCGGATCTTCAGTGCGCTTGATTCTCTTTCCAATGTACTTGCTCATCACGCGCTCGCTTTCTTCACCGCGTATTCAACCGCTTCGACGATGTGTTGATAGCCGGTGCAACGGCAGAGATTTCCTTCCAGACCGTGACGAATTTCTTCGCGCGAGGGATGGGAATTCCGATCGATAATCTGCGTGGAAGCCATGATCATTCCCGGCGTGCAATAGCCGCACTGCAGGCCGTGACACTCCCAAAAACCTTCCTGGACTGGGTGCAGATTTCCGTTTGCCGCCAGACCTTCAATCGTGGTTACGTTCGATCCATCCGCCTGCACTGCGAACATCGTGCACGACTTCACTGCTTGCCCGTCCAAAAGAATAGTGCAGGCGCCGCAGATAGATGTTTCGCAGCCAACGTGCGTGCCGGTTAGCCCGAGCACATCGCGGAGGTAATGCACGAGCAACAAACGTGGCTCGACTTCCGATGTGTAGTCGACACCGTTGACGTTCATCTTGATAGCTTGTTTCATTGGCTACCTCGCTCACTTATTCAGTTATAAACAGGGAAACTTTGCGAGAAGTCTTCTATGCCAGATTGTAGGGAAAGTCAATTATCCAACAGAGATGGAATCGTGAGATCCGGCTCAGTTCGATTAATGATTGTGTAGAGTCGCTGGATCAAGTTGATGAAGGCTTGATAAATCTTATCGGTCTTCAGATCAGACGACGGCGCTCCCTCTATCGAGACTGAATGTTCCTTGCCATCCAACGCGGAGGTTAGTGAAAGCTGAAAATAGCGATTGGTGTCTTTCGTCCGCGGCTTCGACGTGCTGCTGTCCGACAAGAGGCTGTCTGACCGCAGCAGCTCAATTAATTCAGATTGATCCTGTGTGGTCAGTTTGAATTCCCTTGTGATCGGAGTTCGCTTGCCGGCGCGGGCACCCTGGTAAGTTTCTTTGTACTGGAAATAATCGGGAGATATGGTCAATGTTCTGGTGACTGAGTTAGCGTCACGGCTGAACTCGCCGGTAACGACTATCAATTGCACATAGAAATCCTTTTTTTGCGCTTGTCCGAACGCGGCTGGCGCGGCCGCCCCGAGAGCCAGGACCAAAATGAATAGCACAAATCTTCGAGGCTTAATCATCGTGAGTTAAATGCACTTATCCCTCTGCACCGCTATTTTTTAGATTTTGCTTGAACCTCTACCGGGCGCTGGTTCGTCTGAGAACCCAGATCATCTGGCACGTCACGGTCTGAGTAGAATCTCCCAGTGCGGAATGAACGATAACCGGGGGCTTGCCGCAGTCAGCCGTGCCGCTGATCTCGAGTGCGTTTGGTTTCGCGGGTCCGCGAGCGCTCGCGTGGACGGCATCGAGCGGTTGCGGATCGAGCATAACGTGGTCGTGTTTTTGATCCTCCTTTTTCGCGCACTCACCCGTTATATGTAGATCGGTTTCGATTGAGCCAAAGCCTTTCATCCCAGGCAGGTCGACGGAAACAGTGTATTGACCGGTGCGCGGATCGATGCTCGATACATTGAAGTTGCCGTGACCGCCAAATAGCCCGGTTGAGCTGCTGGAAGACGTTTGCGAGATGGTGATCGGACTCTTCTTCCACTCGAGTAGGTTCGCATGGCAGCTTGTCGTACCTGAGACATTGCGCCCGTTGTTGACTGTCAAATCGCCGCGCGCCGACGTTTGTGGCTCGCCATCAATGATAAACATCTCGCCAAAATAATTGTACTTATTGTCAGTAACGTTTGTACCTGATCCTGACTCTGCGGACGCCCCCGGGTGAGGAAGCTTCTCTATGACCTTTGTTTCCCGAGTCCATGTTACCTGGATAGTACCCGTCCACTTGGCATACTTGCAGGAGTAGACGAGATCCGAGATCTTACCGCCCAGTTCCAATTCTTCGGCCTCGTAGCCCGCCTTTTCGATCTTTGCCATTTCAGTTAGAGGGAAGCCGTTCATCCAGCCAGAGGGAATGCTCGCCGCGTCTCCTGGATTAATCACGCCCTTGGACATGTTCGAGCAGACCTGATCGGCATAACGCTCGTCGTCCGCGATTACGGGACGGAGACAATTAGTCGCCAAGGCGACATCGAGCATCGCTCCACAGTTTGGATCGATCCCGTCTCGCCCCTTGATGCCGTGCGGATTCTTGACCGAGGCCATCGCAATGTTGATCTCTTCGGTGTAGTAGGAACGATAGCTTTTGTCGCTGTAGCGCATCTGCCGACCGTTCTTAGCCTCCAAGATCTTTATAGCGGTGGTGTTGTATTGAATCGCGAGCAGGGCCGCCTTCACCTCGCGATATCGAGCAATGAGATCAGGAAGATCGTCGCACTTGCAGTCGCCTGTGACCGTCCCAACCGCCGAAACACCCGCGGCCGGATGGAGTGCGCTCATCAGTGCCAGCCCAACGATAACGAAACTGCCAAGCGCGATTTGCGAGAATCTCATCTGCTTATGCCTCCAAAGCGTGACGCTCAATGTCGGTCGCATGTCCCTTCACGAATTTCTCCGATAGCGTAGTTTCGGCTTTATCGCAGCACGCATTTGTTTAAAAACAGATGGGCACCTATCTCGTCCATGCCAAGCACGGTAGCTTCCACGGTAACCTGTTGCGAACTACGCAACCGGGAGAATTGGTTCACATCCGCGGGATAACAGATGACATCTGGAATGAGTACGCCGTGGGTAAAAATCA
>DASQYL010000180.1:0-5264 GCA_035639235.1 Pyrinomonadaceae bacterium
GGAACTTCAGGAATTCTTCCGCTAGCTTGATGCATTGACTGTCGGTTGCGAAGACATAAGCCGGCGCCTTGATTCCCCAAAAGTGACAAACTCTCTTCATCATTTCACGTGTTGGTTCATAAAACTTTGAAGTCGCGCCAGTAAAGGGCAAGCCGAGTCTTTCCAAAGTCTGCACGACCTCTATGCCGGCGCGATCTTCATCCCAGGCACCGTCGCATAAATTCATAAACACATCGAAACTTTTGCTAGCTAGTTCGACAACGCTTCGCACGGCTGTCGCCTTATCCAAGTAAACGGTTTCACACTCGTGACCTTCAAGATGCCGAATCACATCAGAAACCGGGTCATAATCCTTCATCGGACTATCAGATTGTTGGTAGGAGGACTCAAGGATGCAGATCTTCAAGGCCATTCTCCTCAGAAACTATTGGATTGGCTCAATCGCAATGAACCATGGCTAAGATGCCCAGTCCGTGTGAGCTCTAGAGAATGCACAATGTAACCGATTAGGCCTCAAGTGGAAACACGAGTGCTAGCTTTTCTGTTTTATGTCTAAGATTGATTCCTGGAGACGCCTAAAGAAACCTAGGTGAGTTGAATCTGGCGCGCGAAAATAATCGGGACAAAGGACTGAATCTCTCGCAACGTCGATTCTTCGATTGGGCCGTCTATTTCAATCACCGCCATCGCTTCCCCGCCCCGCTCGCGGCGGCCGAGATGAAAAGCGCTAATGTTGATGCCCGCGTCTCCGAGAATCGTGCCCACACGGCCAATCACTCCCGGGACGTCGCGATTGTGCATCACCAGCATGAATCCGCGCGGCACAGCCTCGATGCGAAAGCCGTTGATACGCGTGATGCGTCCTTCACGATAACCTTCAGCCGTAGTAAACACTGAGCCGGACGCGGTCTGGTCGCCGGCCTTCGAATTAACTGACGTTCTCATCGCGGATGCCGCGTTTGACCCGCGAAGATACGAAGTGGTAACCGCGATGCCGCGTTCTTCTGCAATTAGAAATGCGTTGACGGCGTTGACCCGTGCGCTCATGTCGCGCAAGAGCCCAGCAAGAAATGCGCGCGTTACCGGAGCGGCATCGATGTCAACTAATTCGCCGGCAAATTCCAATCGCACTGCGCGAATCGCGGCCTGAGTTAATTGCGCGTGGAACCTGCCCAGGCTCTCGGCTAACGCAAGATGGGGCTGGAGAATGGTTAACTGTTTCGGATCGATTGCCGGCAGGTTGACTGCGCCGCGCAAAGCTCCCGTCAGAAAGAAATCACGCATCTGCTCGGCAACAGTGAACGCGACACCTTCCTGCGCCTCAGTCGTCGAAGCTCCGAGATGCGGCGTGACGATCACTTCATCCAATTGCAGCAACGGATGATCTGACGGCGGCGGCTCGCGCTCAAACACATCAAGCGCAGCGCCCGCAACTCTGCCTGATTTAATTGCCTCATAAAGCGCCGCTTCGTCAATTAAACCTCCGCGAGCACAGTTGATGATGCGCACGCCATGCTTCATCTTTGCGAATGCATGTGCGGCGATGAGCCCGCGCGTCTCAGCCGTCAGCGGCGTATGCACCGTCAGGAAGTCCGCGCGCGCGAGCACCTCGTCCATCGGATGCAATTCGATTTCCACGTCACGTGATGCATCTGCGATCACAAATGGATCAAATGCAACGACGTTCATGCCTAACGCACGTGCGCGATTGGCAACTACTCGCCCGATTCGGCCAAGACCGATAATGCCGAGGGTCTTGCCTTGCAACTCAGTCCCGATAAAGCTCTTTCGCTCCCACTTTCCGGATTTCAGACTGAGGTTTGCTTGCGGCACGCGCCGCGCGAGCGCCACCAATAAGGCTATGGTGTGCTCAGCAGTGGTGATCGTGTTGCCGTCCGGGGCGTTCATCACCACGACCCCTCGCGCGGTCGCCGCCGCGACATCAATGTTGTCAACGCCAACGCCGGCCCGGCCAATAACGCGCAGTTTGCTCGCCGCATCCATCACGTCGTCGGTGACGTTGGTTTCGCTGCGGACGATTAATCCGTCGCTCGCGGCTAACTCGATTCGCAGCGCTTCGCCCGACAGTCCGGTTTTCTTTGCCACACAGAATCCCGCATCGCGCAAAGGTTGGAGGCCCTTGTCGCTCACCTCGTCGGCTACCAAAATACGAGTCGGGTTTTCAGACATGGCCGTCGCTACATTGGCGCGCCGGAGTCATCGTCAGTCGTGCGTCCGGAACCTTCATCAGGCGACGGTGACGGCGAATCTGAAGCATCCGCGGAAACTTCCTGGTCCTTTTCGATTTCGTCCAACGTGCGCGAGTCGGTCGCGTCATCACCGTGTTCTCGTTTCTCTTTCCCGTCGTCTGTCATTGTTCCTCTCCGTCTTAAATGCGCGGCTCAAATATCAAGAGGTAGCCCGCTATCAAAACCGAATTGACAATGAGGGCATAAACACCTGCGACTAGATCGTCAGACATAATCCCTAACCCTGATTCGAGAGCTTCGAATCTGCGAATCGGATAAGGCTTCCAAATGTCGAATAAACGAAACAGAATGAAAGCTGAAAAGATACTCCACCAAGTCCGCAGCCAGAACGGCCCGGTGAGCAGCGCAATCATCTGTCCTGCAACTTCATCAATGACTACAGCGGAAGGGTCCTTCTTCTGCATTAACTTTTCGGCGCGCGTAGCGGCCCATGTACCTACTACAGTCACAAGTGTGATAAGGATCAGCATGGCAGCCGCAAGCGGTGTAAATATGTAAATCAGATTGAGATGACTGCGAGCTGCGTTGGTCTCCAACAGACCGTAAAGCCAACCCCACACTGTCAAATAGAGTCCGACACCAACCATGGCTCCCAAAGTTCCCGGCGCAATTGGGAAATAGCCGACGCCACACGTGGCGATCGCAAGCGCGAAGTAGTCAATCGCGGATCGGCGCCCAGGCTCCGCAACTTCAGCCGCTGACACTGGGTGCGATGGATTCAGTTCATCGCTCGATTCTTTGATTGCAGTCATAGGGCCGAAGCGTGACGTTCTCGATCAGTAGAGATTGAAGTTGTATTGCAGTTCCATCCACATCGACACCGGCTGTCCATCTTTCATCGCCGGGGTAAATCGAATACCGCGTGCTGCCGAGATTGCTTTTTCGGTGAGCCCATGCGGCAGCTTCTGAACAACATGCAGGTTCGTCACTTCGCCATTTTTGGAAAAGACGCAACGCAGAATGACCGTTCCCTCGACGGCGAACTTGCGCGCCCCCTCGGTATAGGTTGGCTCGGGCTTGCTGAGTACGCGCGCCTTCTGCGTTACTTCGCGTCCGCTAAAAATCCGATTGTAATCCGTCGCGCTCGATGTTGGTTCGGAAATTCCAGGACCACCGCCGCCAGACTTCAAGGGTTTGGTCGCCAATTCCGGCTGTTCCGATGCTGGACCTCGAAACGACGCGAAGAATTTCTCCATGAGCCAATCACCTTCAGGCTTGCCCATCGCAAGCATGACGTAGACGTGCTCCTGTGCCACAAAGAACTCGGTTTTTCCAGTTACGTCGCCGACCGTAAGCGTGTATTCGCGTCCAGGAAGATTTGAAGTGGCTGTCGGTGTGGCGCTGTTTTGCGCGGGCAACTCGCGGACGTAAGTCATGCGCGCCCTCCGCCGCGCCTTGTCATCCAGCTTTTCACGCGCGGGCTTAAGCAAACCTTCCCAAACAAGTTCGGCGCATGAATCGAGATAGAGATCCTTGTCCTGGCCGGCTCGGTAATTTGAGTTTGTTAGCGACCAGATGGTGTAGTCGGCGACACCGATTGTCGTTGTGTACTGCATGCCGCTGACGGCGCCCAACTTTTCGATCTCAGCGCGCGCTTGGTTCGGCATCAACACCTGGAACGATTCACCGGGCGGCGAAAGTTCGATCCATTCAGGATTCGCATATTGCGCGGCTGAAGGAGATGCCGTCGCCCACAAAAAACAAACAGCGATTCTAAATCCGGCCAGTGGTTTCATCGGTTTCACCTCACAACGCGGCCCAGCATATCGTAATCAAGCGCTTCTGTAAGCAGCACATCAACCATTTCACCCAGCGCCGGCGCGAAGGCCTCCGGAACGTCGTTAATGAGCACACATCCGTCAATGTCAGGCGCTTGAGTCTCCATTCGCCCCTGCCAGAGCAGTTCGCTCTCGTTCGATTCACCTTCAAACATCACGCGCACCGTCCTGCCGATCATCGCGGCGTGCTTGCGCTTAGCGATCTTTGCCTGTTCTTTCATTAGACGATCGCGACGTCGTTTGGCGACTCTTGGATCGACTTTGTTCGGCAGATCGAACGCGGGCGTACCCTCTTCATCTGAATAAGTAAAGACGCCGACGCGATCGAATTCGACCTGATTCACAAACGTGAGCAGTTCATTGAAATCCGCTTCAGTCTCTCCCGGGAATCCGGTGATGAAGGTCGTGCGCACGGCGATGTGCGGCACGCGCGCCCGCACTCTTTCGATCAATTTTTCGACCGACGCGCGGTTACCGCCGCGCTTCATCAACTTCAAAACATTCTGCGAAGCATGCTGCAAAGGCATGTCGAGGTATTTCACGGCTTTCGGCTCCTCGGCGAGCACATCTAAAAACGCGTCGCTGATATGCGTCGGGTACGTGTACATGACGCGCACCCACTCGATCCCTTCTGTGTGCGAAAGCTCGCGGATCAAATGCGCCAATGCGTCCTGCTTGCCGAGATCTTCGCCGTAACGCGATGAATCCTGCGCGACCAGGATTAATTCCTTCACACCTTCTTCCGCGAGTTGATGCGCTTCCGCGACGATCGATCCGAAACGGCGACTGCGAAAGTGACCGCGCATCTGCGGAATGAAACAAAACGCGCACGGCCGATCGCAACCTTCGGCAATCTTGATGTAGGCATAATGTGAAGGCGTGGCCAGGACGCGCGGCGTCGACTCATCGTAGAGGTATGTCGCGCTTTGATTACCGAGCGGAATCACCGGCAACGAACGCGTGTTCGTCGTGGGATCGCAAACGTTCAAGATGTCGTTAATTTGACTTGTGCCGATGAACGCATCGACTTCCGGCATCTCAGCTCTTAAATCGTCACGATAACGCTCAACGAGACAGCCCGCCACGACCAGACGTTTGGCTTTCCCTTCGGTCTTGAAACGCGCTGCTTCCAGGATCGCTTCGATCGATTCTTTCTTCGCCGAGTCGATGAATCCACACGTGTTCACAACCACCGTGTCCGCTTCTTCAGCGTCGG
>DASQYL010000181.1:0-2801 GCA_035639235.1 Pyrinomonadaceae bacterium
CGCGCGTGGGACCGGTATTGGCGATCGAATCGAGCCGCTCGATGATACACCCGAGAAGTTTCTCCTAATCGTAAAGCCGAATGCGAATATCGGCACAGCCGCCGCCTACAAAGCACTCGATGAACGTTCCTTGACATCGCTGAAGTCGAAAACTATTCTTTCAAGTTCACACGCGACGGCAGATTCTGACAAAACCGATTCAGCGAATCTTATCAACGACTTCGAAGCTGTGGTGTTTGACTTGGAACCTGAGATTCGCAGAGCGAAGAGCGCTTTGCTGACAGCAGGCGCGCAGACAGCGCTGCTGGCAGGCAGTGGCTCAGCGGTGTTTGGAATCTACGACAGTGAGGACGCGCAACGACGCGCCATTCAGACGATCGAACTCGAAACTGGTTGGCGCGTCTTTCCTTGTAGAACGGTCGGGCGTCAGGAATATATGTCGGCGTTGTCTTAGGGGTCAGCAGCCCGCGCGTAAGCCCGAGCCCGCTGATGATTCGAGCCCTCCTTGACGGTCGGGCTTCTGAAACGAATTGGGGCGTAGCCAAGTGGTAAGGCACCGGTCTTTGGAACCGGCATTCGTAGGTTCGAATCCTTCCGCCCCAGCCAAATTTAAAAGTGATGAGTTATGAGTGATGCGTCGATGCATTTTACTCATCGCTCATGACTTGTCACTCATCACTTGAAACAAGATGGGAACCACTGGCGGCATAAAAGTCTTCTCTGGAACTGCGCATCGCGGTTTGGCCGAAGAGATTTGTCGTGAATTGTCTTGTGATCTCGGCAAAGCGAACACGTCGCGGTTTTCGGACGGCGAATTCAATTTTCAGATTGAAGAAAATGTGCGGGGCGCCGACGTCTTCATCGTGCAGCCGACGTGTCCGCCGACCGACTCGTACCTGATGGAGTTGCTGGTGATGCTCGATGCTTTTCGTCGATCGTCGGCGGCGCGCACGACCGCGGTGCTCCCCTATTACGGCTATGGACGCGCCGACAAAAAGGATCGCCCGCGCGTCCCGATCTCGGCGAAGCTCGTGGCTAATTTATTGACGACCGCCGGCGCGGATCGAATCCTGACGATGGATTTGCACGCGGCCCAGATTCAGGGGTTCTTCGATATTCCGGTGGATCATTTATATGCCGCGCCCGTCTTCATGACGTATTACCAGGAAGCGCCTTTGCCGAATCTTACCGTCGTCGCGCCCGACACCGGCGGCGCTGAACGCGCGCGCGCGTATGCGAAACGGCTCGACGCAGAACTCGCTCTTTGCGACAAGCGGCGCGACAAACCGAACGTCGCCGAAGTCATGAATGTGGTCGGCGACGTCGAGGGCCGCAACTGTCTTATCGTTGACGATATGTGCGATACCGGCGGGTCGTTAACCAAGGTCGCGCACGCGCTACGCGGAGCAGGTGCGGCGCGAGTTGACGCCTGCTTCACGCATCCGGTACTCTCAGGACGTGCCGCACAACACCTCGGTAACTCAGGTATCGAGCAGATTGTCGTGACGAACACGGTGCCGCTGAATTCGAAAGCAGCGGAATTGAAAAACATAAAAGTCTTGAGCATTGCGCCTCTTTTGGCGAAAGCGATCAAGTCGATCCATGAAGAGACCAGCGTCTCTTCGCTCTTCGTTTAGCGAAGGGCAAAAACTGAAAGCAAAGTAGCCGTCGCATTACGGCGGGCAGCGAATCAGTTGCCGGCTTTCAGCAGGGAAAATTTATGAGTGTTCGACAAACTTTAGTTTGTCGTTGTGTGTGAGATGCGCGGCAAACTGAAGTTTGCCGGGCATTCTGGAGACATTGCAATCATGGCAGAGAAGAAAGAAATCATTGTGAAAGCCACTCAGCGTGAGGGCCGTGGCAAGAATGACGCGCGGCGGGCGCGGCGCGCGGGCCAGGTCCCAGTCACGATTTATGGGGGTGAGGGCGAAGCCGTTGCCGCGCTGGCGTCGTTGAGTGACCTCGCCGCCATTCTCAGGTCCGATACCGGCCGCAACACGATCTTCACCGTCGATGTCGAAGGCGTCGGCGCCGCTGAGGTGATGTTCGTGGATCGCCAAATCGATCCGGTGCGCTCGCGGCTGGTTCACGCTGATTTCAAACGGTTGGTGAAAGGCGAAAAGATCGAAGCGACCGTGCCTTTGCGCCTGGTCGGCGAGCCGATTGGCGTGCGCGAACAGCAGGGCGTTTTGGAACAGATGATTCGCGAAATCGAAATTCGCTGCGAACCTCGAGATATACCTGAGCACCTCGACGTAGACGTGACCAACCTTGCGGTGCACGAAGTGTTGCACGTTTCTGACATTCCGAAGACCGAGGGAGTCGAGATTCTGGCAGATGCCGACACGGCTATTGCCACGGTCGGCGTGGTGAAGGAGGAAGTCGTCGAAGCGCCGCCGGTCGAAGGCGAAGCTCCGGTCGAACCCGAAGTCATCGGCAAAGGCAAGAAGGAAGAAGAAGGCGAAGCCGCCGAGTAGGAGAACCAAACACGATGCGAGCTGTCTTATCTCTTGCCATTCTGCTGCTGGCCCTTTCTGTTGTCGCTGCCCAGCAGCACAACGACAACTGGCAGGTTTTCCGTTCAGAGGCGGACGGCTTTTCGGTCGAAATGCCCGGCGCTCCGAAAGCCAATTCACGCGACCTGGGTAGCGGTGCGTCGCAAAAGTTTTTCGTCGTCGAAGTCGGGGTGGAGGCTTATCTGGCAAGTGTAATTCAACTTCCGCCGGGCGGAGTTCCGGCAAATCCGGACGAGGCTTATTTCACAATTCTGATGAAAGCCTACTGCGACGGCAGCGGCACCA
>DASQYL010000182.1:0-30763 GCA_035639235.1 Pyrinomonadaceae bacterium
TGATTCAAGGCGTGCAAGTCTCAGCGCCGTTCGGCAATGTGAAATACGCTTTGGAAGTTTTCAGCGTGCTGCCTGGATTCCGTTCCGCGCATGCGGCTGTTGCGCCTGCGGCATGAATCAGATTACGCCGATTATGCGGAAACAAAAATCAATCACTCGTTTAGACACGGCGCTGGTTCTGCATCCCAGATGCCGGACAAGGCCGAATTCTAAACGACCCAGTCCTTTTCATCTGCGTCATCTGTGAAATCTGCGGATTGATTCTGTTACACTGCCTCTCGCAGTGGCAAGCGCGACAGTTGCTAAGAAGACTCACGGCCGTCAGCGAGTTCACAAAATCAGAACTCGCGCCAGATACGAACAGCGCCGGCTCAAAAGGATCTCGCAAACCGCAACGCTCGGCGGTCTCTTTCTTTCATTTCTAAAAATCGGCATCAGTGGTTTTGGCGGCGGCTTCGCGGTGCTGGCGCAAATTCGGCACCTGGTTGTGCTGGAACGCCGTTGGCTCACCGAGCATGACTTTGTCGAAGCCTTGGCGCTGGGCCAGAGTCTTCCGGGCACGAGCGCCGGCAACGCGGTCACCTATTTAGGTTTTCGCCTCCGCGGATGGCGCGGTGCGAGTGTCTCGCTGGCCGGATTCATCCTGCCCTCGATGTTGATGATGATCGCGCTCGGCGCTCTCTACGATAAATTTCGCTCGCTGCCAAACACCGAGCAACTGTTTCATGGATTCAATGCTGCTGTCGTGGCTTTAATCGCAGTGACGGCGTGGCGCATGGGACGTCACACGTCCAGCAAAAATTGGCAGCGAATTTTGATCGTCCTTTCGTTTGCCGCTGTGATTCTCTTGCGCGCCACCGTCCTCGAAGTAATTTTGATCTCAGGGTTAATCGGAATTGGAATCGAATCCTTCGTCGAGCCGCGGCTGCCACGACTAGTTCGTCTGCGCGGTTTCGCAGTTCGGCGTCAGCAACGAATCAAGGACCGCATTGGCGCGAGACGGCGACGCAAGCCGCATCGCTTCTACGGCGGTTATCTGACTGAAGCGATGGCTGAAGAGCGTTTGCGCGAAATGAGCGATGGGCTGGTGACGCAAAGTCCGGAAACCGACGGCCGCAATGACGCATCGATCCATCAGAGCCGTCCGCCACGAAGCAGAAAAGCTTTATTGCTTCCCGCGCTGCCGTTACTCACTAAACTTGGTCTTGCCCTTTCGGTGTCATTTATTTTCCTGCGCATTGGCGCCGTAACTTTTGGCGGTGGCTATGTGATGATTCCCGAAATCGAAAACGAAGTCGTGAATTCGCATCACTGGTTGAATCATCAGGAATTCGCCGATGCGACCGCGCTCGGACAAATCACGCCTGGCCCAGTTCTGATTATGGCGACGTTCGTGGGTTATAGAGTAGCGGGCACTCCGGGAGCTTTGCTCTCGACGCTGTGCGTCTTTCTGCCGTCCTTCCTGATGACGATTGCGGCCGGATCGTCGTTCAAGCGGTTTCGCGCGAACCGCCAGACGCAGGCATTCCTGCGCGGAGTTGCGCCTGCGGTCACCGGTCTGCTCGTAGCTGCGGCGTGGAGCGTCGCGCGCGCCGGCATTCACTCAATTATTGGTGTCGCTATGGCGGTGTTGATTTTAGTGATTTTGCTTCGTTACCGTCCGAACGCGTTTTGGGTTTTGATGGGAGCGGGTGCCTTTAGGTTTTTGTTGGCCTGGGTGTTGTGGTGAACCCGCTTCAACCGCTTGCATCGCCGCGCTCAGGGCAGTCGCCGGATCCACGAGATTCATTCTCATCTTGTCGAGCTTGTGTTGCTCGAGAAGTTGCTTTTTCACGGCAACCAATTCGAGCGTAGCGCGCCGTAGGGTCGCACGCGCGCGATCCGCCTCCGCTGCTCGCCGGTTTAATTCTTCCTGGGAGATTTCCATAAATCACTCAGCGCACGTATCGTTTCAGCGCCATCTCCAAAACAGGAAACTGAAATTGAAACCCCGTTGCCATTAACTTCTTGGGCATCACGCGCTGACTCACCAACAGCATCTCGTCGGCCATTTCGCCGAACGCCAGCCGCGCCGCGAACACAGGCACTGCCAGAGCCGTCGGCCGATTGAGCACGTGGCCCAGGGTCTTGGTGAACTCTTCATTCCTGACCGGGTTGGGAGAAACGATATTCACTGGTCCTCGAATGCTCTGATCGTTAATCGTAAGCTTGATCGCATTCACCGCATCATCGATCGCAACCCAACTGATGTACTGCTTGCCCGATCCAACTTTGCCGCCCATTCCCATTTTGAATGGCGTCAGCAATTTTGCGAGCATGCCGCCTTCGCGCGCGATGATTGGCCCAAATCTCAAGTTGACCACACGCACTCCGGCTTTGATCGCCGGTTCGCACGCCTTTTCCCATTCGCGACAGACACCGGCGAGAAAACCGCTACCCGACTCGCTTTGTTCATCTAATGTTTCATCGTCGCGATCGCCGTAGATTCCGGTCGCGGACGCGCAAACGAACACATTGGGCTTCGCTTCCATCTTCGCGATTGCTTCACTCAAGAGGTGCGTGCCGCTCACGCGGCTGTCGCGAATCTTTCGCTTCTGTTCGTCGGTCCATCGTCCCGCCGCGATGTTTTCTCCGGCGAGATTAATAATGACGTCAAAGCCGTGAAGCGCGTGGGGATTTACTTGATCCTGATTGGGATGCCACTCAATCTCACCAGGTTTTGGCGCGCCGCGCACCAATCGAGTAATCGCAGCGCCGTCGGCGGTCAAGGACGGAATAAGCGCAGAGCCAACCAGTCCGCTGGCGCCCGCGATGGCAATCTTCATCTGCCGAATTCCTTCCGCTTTGAAGTTAACAACCGAACCGCCTGCAGCATCGTAACCTAGTCTGCCATTCAGTGCACAATACTCTTATTGTAATTGGCTGAAAACTATGTAGAATTCACCGACTATCGCCGCCAGAAGTCTCCGCGTGAAACGTCACCTAACGCTCGCCCTAATCGTTCTTTCACTGCTCGTCGTGTGTCTCTTCAGGCTGACCGGCAGTCGCGCGCAATCTGGAAGTATCCGTCGCATCACGAACACCACCGAAGAAGGAATCAATATTAACCCGTCGCTCAGCGGCGACGGGCGTGTGGTTGGCTTTGAATCTACCGAAGATGTCGCAGCTGCGGGCGGCGGCGATCAATTCCGCGCGATCCGCGCGAACATCACGAGTGACCCTGCTTCCTTTTCGCAGATGGCCGGCTCGCGTGCAGTCGCGCCTGCAGTTTCGCAGGACGGTTCGCGCATCGCATTCGCATCCAAAGACGATCCGCTCGGCACGAACGCCGACGGCAATTCCGAAATTTTTCTGTTCGATGGCACGAAGCTAATTCAGGTCACCACCACGTCACCCGCGAGTCTCGCTAATCGCACGACCGACGGAAATTTCCAACCTTCAATCTCCGACGACGGACGGTTCGTTGCCTTCTCTTCGAATCGGAATCTGACCGGACAAAATTCTGACGGTAATTTTGAAGTCTTCGTCTATGACTCAGTCGCGAATTCTTTTGTTCAAATGACGAACTCGTCAGGCATCGTCGGATTTACGGACGCAAAGATCAGCGGCGATGGATTCAGCGTTGCATACATCCGCGACAATGGAACGACGGCAAGCAGCGTCCGCGATCTCTTGCGACAACCGCGCTTTGGTCTTGGCCCAATAACGTTAGCTGCGGCAAATGTGCCGGCTCTTGCGATGACCTATGGCCGGGCGATCAGTGACGACGGTTCACGAATCGTTTACTCGGCTCAAACGGCAACCAATACAACTCAAGTTTTTATGTTCGACGGTCGCGGCGGTGGATCGATTCGCCAAATCACATCGCTGGGAGCGCGTGTGACGGAAGTTCCGCTCGATCCAACCATCAGCGGCGACGGCTCGCGCATTGCATTCGCTGCACGGCGAACGGTAAGCGGCGCCGGCAGCAACTCTGACGGCGGCGTTGAGCTTTATCTTTACGACATTCCGACGTCGACGTTTTCGAAAATCACCAACGCGCCGTCGAGCGCTACGGCTGAAGTTGTTTCTTCCCTGAGCGACGACGGGTCGGTCGTCGCTTTCAATTTTCCGCGTGTTCTATCAGGCGCCGTAACCAACAGCGGCACTGAAAACAATTCTGAGATCTACATCAGCGGCACGCCGGCGCGTCCGGCATTCGGATCGCTCACGATCTTGAATGGCGCATCTCTCGGAAATGAACCGGCGACGACTAAGTCCGTTGCGCCGGACAGCATCGCTGCGGCGCGCGGCGGATTGCTCGCAAATTCAACCCAGCAACCGCAGCGTTTATCGAACGGAACGTTTCCGACGAACGTCGGCGGAACGACTGTCACCGTTAACGGCCGGCCGGCGCAAATCTTTTTTGTTTCGCCGGCGCAGGTGAATTTTCTCGTCCCGCCACAAACTGAGATCGGCACCGCCGACATCATAGTCACCAATTCCGAAGGCTTCCCTTCACGTGGCAGCATCGCCACGACGCGTTCTGCGCCCGGCGTGTTCACAAAAACTGGCGACGGTACCGGCGAAGCTCTGGCTTTGAACAGCGACACACTGCAAGCCAGCCCTTTCGATCCAAGCAACGGCAAACTGCGCTTGACCGTCTTCGCTACCGGCGCGCGCAACGCAACGACGCTTTCGGTCACGATGGGCGGGCAAAGCATGACTCCCGAATTGGTTTTGCCGTCTGCTGACATGCCGGGGCTCGACGAGATTCACGTGCACGTGCCGGCGGTATTGAAAGGCGCGGGCGTGGTGACGGTCTCGGCGCAAGGAGACGGACGCGATGCTAATCCTTCGAATACTCGATTCACTGGCGGGGACATTCTGATCAATGAAGTGCTGGCCGATCCGCCGGGCAGCGCGCCGACCGATTTGATTGGCGACGCAAATCACGATGGCGTGCGCAGCTCGAGCGACGACGAATTTGTCGAATTGGTTAACTCAACCGATCACGATATCGATATCAGCGGCTATCAATTGTTCACTCGTAGCTCGACCGCGAGCAGCGACACGCTCCGTCACACCTTCGCACCCGGAACCATCGTCAACGCGCGCACCGCAGGCGTCGTCTTTGGTGGCGGCGCGCCCAATCCATCCGATCCGGTTTTTGGCGGCGCTTTGATTTTGAAAGCTTCAACCGGCGGACTCTCGTTGAGTAACACCGGCGGCCTTGTCACCTTGCGCGATAGCACGGGCACAGTCGCCAACATCTTCGAATACGGCGGAGCTACCGGATTGAGCGGCGGATCGAATCAATCGCTGACGCGCTCGCCCGACATCACCGGAGCCTTCACCGGCCACGCGGGCGCTTCCGGCGCCAACGGCCGCTTATTCAGTCCGGGCACGCACCTTGATGGCACGCCATTCACAACCATACCGCTTGCGCGAATTGATTTGACGCCGATCTCGCCTGCGGTTGACGCCGGCGCAAAGCAGCAATTCACCGCACGGGCTTTCGACACGGCCAATCAGGAAGTGACCGGCGTCATCTTTGTCTGGCAATCAAGTAACACTGCAGTTGCGACGATCGATCAAACGGGACTAGCAACCAGCTCGAACGCGGGCACTTCGCAAATCGCCGCGAGCGGCCGTGGCATTCAGTCTGCGCCTGACACGTTGACCGTCCGCGCGGTCCAACGCGTGCTGACGCGTGTCGATCTTTCGCCAAATCCAGTAACGATTCCGGCAACCGGCGCGCAGCAATTCACCGCCAAAGGCATCGATCAATTTGGAAACGAAATCACCGGATTCACCTTCGCATGGGACTCGAGTAATACGAACGTCGCGACGATTGATCAAAACGGATTGGCGACGGGACTCAGTCAGGGGCAATCGACGATCAAAGCCACGACCCAGAACGTCAGCGGCAATGCCGTTTTGAATGTCACCGCCCCAACACTCGTCGTCAACGAAGTGCTGGCTGACCCGCCGACGGGGACTGACGGCGATGCGAATCACGATGGCACGCGCGACTCGGCCCAGGACGAATTCGTCGAATTGGTAAACTCAACCAACGCACCGATGGACATTTCAGGTTGGACGCTGCGTACGCATTCGACCACCAGCACCACTGAAACCGTGCGTCATACATTCGCGGCAAGCACGAACGTCCCAGCCGGAAATGCGATGGTCCTGTTCGGCGGCGGCACTCTCGATCCGGCCAATCCTTTGTTCGGATGTTCGCAAGTTGTGAAGGCTTCTACCGGAGGCTTGTCGCTGACGAACACGGGACTGACGATTTTGATTCGCGACGGCTCGGGAAATCTGGTCACACAGTTTTCTTACGGCGGTTCGACGGGATTGAACGGCGGCAACGCGCAATCGTTGACGCGCTCGCCTGACATCACCGGTGACTTTGTCTTGCATAGCACTGCGCCGAACGCTGGTGGAAGAAAATTCTCTGCGGGTTTGAAACTCGACGGCACGCCTTTCGGCAATTGTCCCGGTCATCCGGCGTCGGTCACGCTCTCCCCAACTTCAACGACGATCAATGCAGGTCAATCGACGCAGTTGACCGCGCAGGCATTCGATCAATTCGGCCGCGCAATGATCGGCGTGCCGATCACGTTCGCGTCGGACAACACTTCGGTCGCGACGATCGATTCGACCACACCGAATCCGTCGACCGGCGTCGTCACCGCCAATGTCGGCTCGCACAACCCCGGGACGGCGCACATCACCGCTTCTGCGAACGACGGCACGACGACCGCCAACAGCAATCAAGCAACGCTCACTGTCAATGGTCCGGCACTTTCGATCAACGACGTGTCGGTGCTCGAAGGTAACTCGGGCACAACGACATTCACTTTCACGGTGACGCTTTCGCAGCCCGCAGGGCCGAATGGTGTGAAGTTCGACATCGCGACGCAGGACGGGACCGCAACAACGGCGAACAACGATTACTTTGGGCGTACTTTGACAAATCAAACCATCCCGAACGGCGCGCAAACTTATTCGTTTGACGTAACTGTCAACGGCGATACGGCCGTCGAGCCGAACGAAACCTTCTTTGTGAATGTCACGAATGTCTCCGGCGCGAGCATCGCGAAGAGTCAGGCCATAGGCACGATCGTAAATGACGATAGCCCGACCCTCAGCATCAACGACGTCACAGCGAACGAATGTGACTCCGGCACGACGACTTTCACGTTCATGGTTACAACGCCAATCGCTGCCGGTCCGGGCGGTATCACTTTCGATATTGCGACCGCAGACGGCACGGCGACATCGGCGAGCGGCGATTACCTCGCGCGTTCGTTAATCGCGCAAACAATTCCGGCGGGCCAATCGAGTTACACTTTCAACGTCACCGTCAACGGCGACACGCTCGTCGAACCCAACGAAACTTTCTTCGTCAACATCTCGAACGTCTCAGGCGCGACGGTCAACGATGCGCAAGGGCAAGGAACTATAATTAACGATGACACGCCGAACCTGGTCATCAGCCAGATTTATCCCGGCGGTGGGTTGACTGGCGCCGCCTACGCAAATGATTTCATTGAACTCTACAACCGCGGAACTTCGACGATTGATTTTTCGATCACTCCATACTCAGCGCAGTTTTTGAGCACCACCGGGTCTACCTGGGCCAAGACTGATCTGACCAGCGGCGTGATTGCGCCCGGTCGTTACTTCTTGATTAAAGAAACATCGGGTGGTTCGACTGGAGTGGCGCTCCCGGCGGCGGACGCAACCGGAAACATTAATTTGACGAGCACGACGGACGGCAAGGTCGCGTTGCTGTCAGGCACGACGCTGCTGACAACCAGTTGTCCGGGAGACGACGGAACGCAACCATTCAATCCAACGAATGTTGTCGATTTCGTGGGCTACGGCGGCACGGCCGCGACCGCGAATCACTGTTATGAAGGAAGCGGCCCGGCATCATTTACTCTCAGCAACAACACCATCGCCGATTTCCGCAAAGCCGGCGGCTGTGTGGATACCAATGACAATGCGAGTGACTTCTTCGTTGCGCAGCCGAATCCGCGCAATAGCGCTTCGGCGATCGGAGATTGCAAACCTGAGATCACAATCAACGACGTAGCCAAGAATGAAGGCAACGCCGGCACAACCGCGTTCACGTTCACAGTCAGTCTAGCAGCCGCCAGCTCGCAAATCGTAACCGTGAATTACGCAACCGCTGATGGGACCGCCGTCGCGTCGAGTGACTATCAAGCGGCCAGCGGGCCGCTCACGTTCAATCCTGGCGACTTAACCAAGACCATCACCGTCAATGTCAACGGCGACACGACCAACGAGCCGAACGAAACTTTCTTTGTAAATCTCTCCAATGCCGTAAACGCCGTCATTCTCGACAGCCAGGGTCAGGGCACCATCAACAACGACGATCCGCAGCCGTCGATTTCGATCAACGATGTCGCAGTCGCGGAGGGCGACAACGGAACGACGCCGGCGACCTTCACTGTCTCGCTTTCCTCCGCGAGCGGCTTCCCAGTCACCGTCAACTACACCACGGCTGACAACACCGCCAACGCCGGCAGCGACTATCAAGCTGCGTCAGGCACCGTCACCTTCAATGCGGGCGAAACATCGAAGCAGATCATCGTGCTGGTCAACGGCGACACGGATTTCGAGCAGAACGAAACCTTTTTCGTCAATCTCAGCAGTCCGGTGAACGCGACGATCGCCGACGGTCAGGGTGTCGGCACAATCAATAACGATGACCCGCTGCCGCCGAGACCGACACTCTTCATCAACGATACGAGCGTAACTGAAGGCGACAGCGGAACGACGACCGCCAACTTCACTGTTACGCTTTCACCGGCCAGCGGCAACACAGTCACGGTTGATTACGCTACCGCGAACGGCACGGCGACCGCCGGCAGCGACTTTCAATCGGCCAGCAACACGCTGATTTTTGCGCCCGGTGAAACGACAAAACAAATCGCGGTCACGATAAACGGCGACACACTGGTTGAGCCGGACGAGACCTTCTTCGTCAATCTCACAAACGTAACGGGCGGCGCCGGCATCGGCGACAACCAAGGCATCGGTACGATCCAGAATGATGATGTCGCAAACGTTGTAATCAGCCAGATTTACCCCGGCGGCGGTTTGTCGAATGCGATTTACGCCAACGATTACATCGAACTTTTTAATCGCGGTACCACCACTGTTGATTTCTCGATCACGCCGTTCTCTGCACAGTTTCTAAGCGTGACCGGATCGACGTGGGCCAAGACTGACTTGACCACCGGAACGATGACGCCCGGTCACTATTTCCTGATCAAGGAAACATCAGGCGGCGCGAACGGACTAGCTTTGCCGAATGCAGATGCAACCGGAACGATCAATCTCACGAGCACGACTGACGGCAAGGTTGCGCTGGTTGCCGGGACGATATTGCTGAACGGCAATTGTCCGGGCGATGACGGGACGCAACCATTCAACCCGACTAATGTCGTCGACTTTGTCGGCTACGGCGGAACCGCAGCGACGGCAAATCATTGTTATGAAGGCAGCGGCCCATCGTCATTCACTTTGAGCAACAACACGATTGCTGATTTCAGAAGAGCCGGCGGCTGCATCGACACGAACGACAACGCCGCCGACTTCGTCACCTCGTCGCCATTCCCGCGCAATTCAAGTTCGACGAACGATTGTTCGGGCGGAGCAACGCCTTCACTTTCAATCAACGACGTCGCCGTCACCGAGGGCAACAGTGGCACAACAACCGCAACATTCACAGTCAGTTTGTCAGCCCCGGCGCAGGGCGCGGACGTTAAATTTGATATCGCAACCGCCGACGCCACGGCGACGACGGCTAACAACGATTACGTCGCGAAGTCTCTGACGAATCAAATCATTCCAGCGGGTCAAACCGCCTACACCTTCAGCGTCACCGTCAATGGAGACACGAACGTCGAGCCGGATGAAACTTTCTTTGTCAACGTTTCCAACGTCACCGGCGCAACCGTCGCCGACGCCCAGGGCATCGGCACGATCAAGAATGACGATCTGCCGACGCTCTCCGTCAACGATGTCGCCGCCGCCGAAGGCGATGCCGGCACAAAGACGTTCACTTTCACAATTAGCTTGTCAGCGCCCGCGCCTTCGACGGTGACATTCGATATAGCGAGTGCTGACGGCACCGCGACGACCGCCGACAACGATTACGTCGCGCGCAGTCTCACCGGCCAAACGATTGCCGCCGGTCAACAAACATATCAATTCGATGTCACCGTTAACGGCGACACGACCGTCGAAGCGAATGAAACATTCTTCGTGAACGTCGCTAACGTCTCCGGTGCGACGATCGCGGACGGTCAAGGCATTGGGACAATTCAAAATGATGACAGCCCCGCACTGAGCATTAATGACGTGTCGGCGAATGAAGGCGACACTGGCACGACCACCTTCACGTTCACAGTGAGTTTGTCACAGCCCGCGCCAGCAGGCGGTGTCACGTTTGATATCGCCACGGCCGATGGCACGGCCACCACCGCCGGCAACGATTACGTTGCGCGCTCGCTGACGAGCCAGACGATCCCGGCTGGGCAATCGAATTACACTTTTGACGTGACCGTGAACGGCGACACCCTCGTCGAGCCGAACGAAACCTTCTTGGTCAATATCACAAATCTGACAGGTGCCGCGGTGCTCGACGGCCAGGGCGTCGGCACAATTCAAAACGATGATGTTGCCGATTTGAAAATCAGCCAGGTGTACGGCGGCGGCAATAATTCCGGCGCGACTTATCAGAATGATTTCGTCGAACTCTTCAACCACGGATCGACGACGGTTGATTTCTCGATCACGCCCTACTCGGTGCAGTACGCGGGGGTCGGCTCGAACTTCGGAACCAGCAAGACGAATCTCACGAGCAGCAGCATCGCTCCCGGAAAATACTTCCTGGTCCAGGAGTCCGGCGGCACGACGAACGGTCTTCCTTTGCCGGCGGCGGACGCGACCGGCACGATCAACCTCGCATCGACGGCCGGCAAAGTGGCGCTGGTTTTTGGCACGACAGCCTTGTCCACCTCGACATGCCCGGGCGATGACGCCGTAGCGCCTTTTAATCCAAGCGACTCGGCCATCGCGGACCTCGTCGGTTACGGCAGTACAGCCGCGACCGCCGGTCATTGCTACGAAGGCTCCGCCCCAACATCTGCGCCGAGCAATTCGTCGGCAGCTTTCCGCAAGGCCGGCGGCTGCACCGATACGAATGACAACGCGGCTGACTTTCTTATCGCGACGCCATCGCCGCGCAATTCAATTTCGCCAACGAACAATTGTGCTGGGGGCGCGACGCCGAATCTTTCGATCAATGACGTAACAGTAACGGAAGGCAACAGCGGCACCACGACAGCAACCTTCATGGTGACCTTATCGGCTCCTGCTCAAGGAACGGATGTCACCTTCGATATTGCAACTCAGGACAATTCCGCGACGACTGCGAACAGCGATTACGTAGCTAAGAGTGCGACGAATCAAATCATTCCCGCTGGGCAGACGAATTACACGTTCAGTGTCACCGTCAACGGCGACACGAATGTCGAGCCGGATGAAACTTTCTTCGTCAACGTCACTAACGTTGTCGGCGCAAACGTGATTAAAGGACAAGGGACAGGGACCATTAAGAATGACGATCTGCCGGCGCTTTCGATCAATGACGTATCTGCGTTGGAGGGCGATAGCGGAACCAAGACATTCAGTTTCACTGTCAGCTTGTCTGCGCCTGCGCCGGCCCAAGTGAGTTTCGACATCGCGACGCAGGACAACACGGCGACCGTCGCAGACAACGACTATGCTGCTCGCAGTCTGACCAACCAAACCATCGCGGCCGGGCAACAAACTTATCAATTTGATGTCACCGTCAATGGCGATACGACGGTCGAACCAAACGAAACATTTTTCGTGAACATCACTAACGTTTCTGGAGCCACGATCGCAGACGGACAAGGCACCGGCACAATCCAGAACGACGACAGCCCGCTGCTCAGTGTTTCTGACGTGGCCGCAAACGAAGGAAGCAGCGGCACTTCCACGTTTATTTTCAACGTGACGCTAAACCAGCCTGCTCCTGCCGGAGGCGTCACGTTCGATATTGCGACTGCTGACGCGACGGCCACGACGGCAGGCAACGATTACGTCGCGCGCGGGCTCACCGGCCAAACGATCGCCGCCGGACAACAGACGTATCAATTCGGCGTCACTGTTAATGGCGACACTCTTGTCGAGCCAAATGAAACGTTCTTTGTGAACGTTACCAACGTCACCGGCGCAACCGTCTTGGATGGACAAGGACAGGGCACGATTCAAAACGACGACACCGCACAGTTAGTAATCAGCCAAATCTATCCCGGCGGCGGACTGACAGGCGCGACCTACACGAACGACTACATCGAGTTATTCAATCGCGGCACGACCACGGTTGATTTCTCGATCACGCCTTACTCAATTCAATTTTTGAGCACGAGCGGCTCGACGTGGGCCAAGACGGATCTGACGTCGGGCACAATGCCGCCCGGACGTTATTTCCTGGTGAAAGAAACAGGCGGAGCAAACGGCATCGCGCTGCCGACCGCCGACGCCACCGGCAATATCAACATCACGAGCACGACGCCCGGCAAGGTCGCGCTCGTTTCCGGAACGACACTGCTCACCGGCAATTGTCCGGGCGATGATGGTACTCAACCTTTCAATCCGGCAGGCGGCACAATTGCAGATTTTGTTGGATACCTCGGGAACGCAGCGACAGCCAATCATTGTTATGAAGGCACTGGCCCAGCGTCATTCACCAGCGGCAGCAATACGACGGCTGATTTCCGCAAGTCAGGCGGATGTGTCGATACGAACGATAACGCCGCAGATTTCGTTGTCGCCGCGCCCAACCCGCGTAACAGTTCCTCGGCAACAAATGATTGCAGCACCGGCTTCCGTCCCGACATCACCATCAACGATCCGTCTGCCGTGCCCGAGGGAAATAGCGGCACGAAGACGATTGACTTCACCGTTACGCTTTCAGCCGCGAGCGCACAAACAGTCACGGTGAACTACGCGACAGCAGACGGCACCGCAACTACTGCGAACAATGATTACGTAACGACGAGCGGCACGCTCACCTTCAATCCATCTGAAACGAGTAAAACGATCTCTGTCACGATTAACGGCGATACACTCAATGAACCTGACGAAACATTCTTTGTGAATCTCTCTAATGCAACGAATGCATCGATACTTGATCCACAAGGGATAGGAACGATCGCCAATGACGACCCAACCCCATCGCTCTCGATAAACGATTTGCCAAACATCGTCGAAGGTAACAGCGGCACCAGCGTCGTGAACTTCACTGTTTCACTGTCGGCGGCGAGCGGCCAAACCGTGACAGTGAATTTCGCGACCGCAGACGGCACCGCGACGGCGCCCAGCGATTACACTGCAACGAGCGGTACGCTGATCTTCAATCCCGGCGAGACGCAGAAATTGATTCCGGTAACGATTAAAGGCGACACCGTCAATGAGCCGGATGAGACCTTCTTCGTCAATCTCAGCGGCGTGTCTGCAACCGCAACGATCTCAGATGCTCAAGGGGTTGGCACGATCAAGAACGACGATTCGAGCGCCAATGCGGACATGTCTGTGACCAAAACCGCGTCGCCCTCCGCGGTCGTCATTCCCGGCAACAACATCGCGTACACAATTACGGTCACCGACAATGGAGCTGACCCGGCGTCGAACGCGCAGTGGAGTGATTCGACGCCGGCGAATACAGTGTTCGCGTCGTTGAGTACGCCGCCCGCGGGATGGACATGTATTACGCCGGCGGTGAATTCCGCGGGAACAATAACCTGCAGTGTTCCGTCGCTCGCGGCGAGTGCTCCTGCGACTTTCACGCTGACCGTTAAGGTGAACGCCGGCACAACGTTCGGGACCGCGATCACAAATACGGCCGCCGTCACCAGCGACACCGCCGACAACAACAGCGCGAACAACTCAGCAAGTGCGACGGTTTACGCTGTCGATCCGAACTCTGCGGACCTCGCGATCACGAAGAGCGATTCGCCCGATCCGGTGGGAGTTGGAAACGACATCACCTACACGATGACTTTGACGAACAATGGACCAATCGCCGCTTCGAGTTTAAGCGTTATCGACAATCTACCGGCTCAGGTCAAGTTCAGATCGATGGCTACTCCGCCGCCGGGCTGGACCTGCATTACTCCGGCCGTCGATGCGGTCAACGGGCAGATTAGCTGCACGACACCCTCGATGAATGCAAATGCGTCCGTCGGCTTTACGGTTACTGTGCGAGTGCTCACGACCGTTACTGACAACACGGTTATCTCAAACACCGTAACCATATCATCGAGCACCACTGATTCAGTGTCATCGAATAATTCGGCGACCTCTCAGACAACCGCGAGGACACCGCAATTGGTGATTACTCAGATTTATCCGGGCGGCGGTAATTCGGGAGCAACTTACACGAACGACTTCATCGAGATTTTCAATCGCGGAACCACCACGGTTGATTTCTCACTTACTAACTTTTCCGTTCAGTATGAAAGCGCGGGCGGCGCGTCATGGTCCAAGACGGATCTGACGACAGGAACCATCGTGCCGGGGCAGTACTTTTTGATTCAGGAATTCGCGCCGTCTAGCCCTGCTGGTGTCGCGTTGCCGGCCCCTGACGCGACCGGCACGATCAACCTGAGCGCCAGCGGCGCAGCGAAAGTTGCTCTGGTTTCTGGCACGACTCTATTATCAGCAGCCTGTCCCGGCGATGACGGAACACAACCATTCAATCCAAGCAACTCCACCATCATGGACTTTGTCGGATACGCCGGTACGGCAGCGACCAGCGGGCATTGCTACATCGGTAGCGGACCAGCGCCGTTCTCGACGAGCACGAATCCAAACGCGCGTTCGACGATCCGCACCACGACCGCAACGTGTGCCGCCAGCAGCAACAATTCGACAGACTTCACCAATCCGACCACCGCACCGACCGCTCGAAATAAACAGACGGCGTTGAGTCCTTGCCCGTAATTAAGTCTTGGAAGACTCCGAAGGGTGATTGCAATTCGGATTGATTGCTCGCGATTCCCCGTCGAGGGCTCGCGATTCCCTTTCGAGAGATCACAATTCTTGGTCGGGGAATGGCCGCTACTCTTGTAAGCGCGGGGCCGTTGCAATTCTCAACCTTCGATCAGCCACTGTTCATTTGTCCCCGCGCTGTGATGCACACGCACGTAATAGATTACGGCCGTGGACGAAGCCGCAGAGTTCTTGCAGCACAGCTCAAAGTTCAAGTTGTCGCAAGGCTTGATTTTCAGGTTGATTACTTTGCGGGTTATGCAAACTCGTTTACAAGTCTTGAGGTCGTAAACCCAAAGCTCGATATAACTAACGTCGATATTGACCGTGCGCAGGTTCTTAAGAGTTCCGGCGACGCAATACTCGCCGGCAGTGGTCTTGGCTTTCATTTGAATGGCCACGTTCGGATTCTGCGCAAACAACGGCATCGCGGACGCGATCAGAAAGATCGCGACCATTGCTGAGCGGAAGATGGACTTCATTTTTAGGTTCCTCTTAGATTTGTTAGACGTCCCTGATACACCCACCCTGTTAGACGGGCCTTAATACCATTTTCCGAGACGTGCTGCAAGAAAAAACCCAAAGTGGCCGTAGTTACAATTTTGGAAGAGGTTAACGAACGACGCCGGCAACTGGACTTGAAGCACTGGCGTAAAGCCGTCGCGTCATTCGGCCTGATTGGTAGGCCAGCCTCCCGGCCTGAATCGCCAGCTTCATCGCTTCCGCCATCTTCGCCGCGTCGGTTGCCTCGGCTATCGCGGTATTCATCAGGACGGCATCCGCGCCAAGTTCCATCGCGATCGTCGCGTCGCTGGCAGTGCCGACTCCGGCATCGACGATGATCGTCGCGTCGGGAAGTTGTTCGCGCATGATGCGCAGGTTGGTAGGATTCTGAACGCCGAGACCGGAGCCGATCGGCGCCGCCAGTGGCATGACCGCGGGACAGCCGGCATCGAGAAGCTTCTTCGCGACAATCAAATCGTCGGTAAAGTACGGCAGAACGATGAAGTCGTCTTTGACGAGCGTGCGCGCGGCTTCGAGCGTTCCTTCGTTATCGGGGAAAAGCGTCGCCTGATCGCCGATCACTTCCAACTTGATCCAATCGGTCTGCAAAGCTTCGCGCGCGAGTCGCGCGGTGCGCACAGCTTCTTCGGCACTGTAACAACCGGCGGTGTTCGGCAAAATTCGTAAAGACGGATCGAGATGATCGAGAAACGATTCGCTGCTGTGATCGAGCGGCACGCGCCGAACCGCGACAGTGACCATCTCAGCTCCCGACGCGCGATGCGCCGCCTTCATCTCATCATAACTGCGGTACTTCCCCGTGCCGATGATCAGTCGAGAGTTGAATGGCTTCCCTGCTATTTCAAATTGATCGGTTAAAGCTGTTGCTGGTGTAGACATGAATGACGAGTGTCCTTTTTATGAACATAATGCAACAGTCAGTTTGCGCTCTACATTCGCAAACTAACAGTTTACGTTACGAAACTCTACACCCATTGAAGGAGAAATCGAAACGTGTTTACTCGCCACCACCACCGACGAACTGAACGATCTCCACGCGATCTCCATCACTGAGAGATGTGGTTGCCCAATCGTTACGCCGCACGACATTCAGATTAACTTCGATCGCGACGCGTGTAGGTTCCAGATCGAGTTCAGATACTAGCGATTCGACAGTTAAGGCGTCTGCGAATTCGCGAGACTCTCCGTTGAGTTGAATCTTCACGATCCCTTCTATGAGGGCAGGATAATGCGTCGCAGCTCCGCGCGCATACCGCCATCTTCTGCTTGGACAAGCACCGCCGCGCGACCGCTGCGGAACTTCGGAAACTTGAGCGATACCGTCGCCAGCCCATCACCATCGGTCATCGTCTCTACCTTGCTGGGTGAGAACGCCGTGCTGAGTATCTTCACAACCAACTTCACATTCGCCGCAGCGGCTCGCCCGCTCAATGTTGCCTTCGTTACCAGGGCCTTCAGCGTAATGGCACCGCCACCGCGGAACTCCGGCTCCTCGATCAGCTTGATCGCTAGCGGGACGTCGCGGGCGTAGTCTTCCGTTTGAGTCGACGGTGGCGCGCTGGGCCTCTCACGCTCTGTGACCGGCTCGGCGTTCGTTAGCTTCTCGACTGGCGGCGCGCTGACAAATGCGGACGGCTCGCGTTCGTTCATCCGCTTCAACTCTTCGATGCGTCCGGCATGGACGGCAGCGCAGATCAGCTTGTGCTGTCGTTGCAGACGTTCAGTCAGAATTTGCTTGTCGAAGCCCGACGCGATTAGATCGTTGTATGGCGCGCGCTTGCTCGCGAGAATCGCTCCGCCAACGTAGACGAGCGACAGTATGATTGGCGTTTGCACACCCTTGTCTTCTGTCTGCACATGATAGACAACGCCGTCGTACTCAACGTCTGTGTTGTATCCGGTGATCACTTTCCGAGTTGAAGTCTTTCTCGAGACACAAGCAGAAACACTGAAGGCCAACTCGAAAGTTAGCACACGCATTTTTCGACGGTCAATCAATTCTTCGTTCTACACACGCGCCACATGCATCGCCTTGACACACCTCGGTCGTTGGCCTACGATCTTTGCTTGTACAATGATTCTCAAGCAGGGTGCAAAGAGCGAAGAGCTAAGCGCAAAGAGTAATTTTCATTCCGGTGCTGGCACTTTGCCCTTTGCTGTTTGCTGATAAACGCGCAATGAATTTCGACCTGACGGATTATTTGCCTATCGTCCTAATGTTTATCGTCGCGGCAGGTTTTGCCGTGACCTTTATCGTACTGTCGCAGTTAGTCGGACAAAGAAAGCGCACGCGCACCAAACTGATGCCGTACGAGTGCGGCAAAGATCCGGTCGGTTCCGCTCGCGAAAGATTCTCAGTGAAGTTTTATCTTATCGCGATGATCTTCATCCTGTTCGACATCGAAGTCATCTTCCTCGTGCCTTGGGCGGTAGTTTTCAAGCGCTTGTCCTCGGCAGATTATGGACTGGGCAACGTCGTCTTTTTTGAAATGATTGTTTTCATCGCGCTACTGGCCGCCGGCCTGATTTATGTGATTAAGAAAGGCGCGTTCGATTGGAGCATAACTGCGCGACGGGAAGCGGAAGCGGAAGCCAGATTATTGGAGAAGAAAGTTTCGAGTTCCAAGTTTCAGGTTTCAAGTTCGTCTAAAGCGGCGTGACCCGAAACAGAAACCTGAATTGAAATCGAATGGGTTTAGAGAACAAGATCGCAGATGCATTGCCAGAGATCCTGACGACGAGTCTCGATTCGCTGATTAACTGGGCGCGTAAGTCATCCCTGTGGCCGGCGACATTTGGGTTGGCGTGTTGCGCGATCGAAATGATGAATGCGACCAGCGGACGCAATGATCTAGCACGTTTCGGTTCGGAGGTTTTTCGCGCTTCGCCGCGACAGGCCGATGTGATGATCGTTTCGGGACGTGTTTCGCGAAAGATGGCCCCGGTGCTGCGACGCATCTACGATCAGATGCCCGAACCGAAGTGGGTCATTTCTATGGGGGCATGCGCTACTTCAGGCGGTGTCTTTGATAACTACGCGATCGTCCAGGGCGTGGACAAGATTGTTCCCGTCGACGTTTATATCCCCGGCTGTCCGCCGCGCCCAGAGATGCTCATTCATGCGGTAATGATGTTGCAGGACAAGGTAATGAAGGAATCAGTTCGCGATCGCCGTGACGCGCCTGAACCAGAAGCCCGCGCGGCGATTACGCCCGGCACCTTGCCAGTCACGGACGGATCGACGCTGCGCGCAAAAGAAGGCGCGCAATCGAAGCCTTACACTATCGCTTCGCGACATGAGAAGCGTCGATCGTTTTAAACCCACCCGCTACTGCAGGCGGTACTGACAAGATTAGTTAGATGGACCAAGAGAACTCGCAAGCAAACGTCTCGGATAATCAAGCCAGTCTCGACGCAGGCCCAACGCCGTCGCCAGCCGCGACGGCGTTACAACGTGAGCACTCCGAATGGGCGCTTGAGATCGTTCAAGCTTTCGATGAGACGACGATTATCGTGCCGCGCGAACACATCATCGAGGTCTGCAGCTATCTGAAATCGACGCCAGAGTTGCAATTCAACTTTCTGTCAGACCTATGCGGATTCGATCGCGGGCCGGAAGAAGAGCCGCGCTTCGAGGTGAATTACCATCTGTTCTCGACTGCGAAACATCACCGCGTGCGTTTGAAGGTCTTGCTCAATGAAGACGACGCGCACGTTCCCAGCGTCACCGGCGTCTGGCGCACGGCGAATTGGCACGAACGCGAAACATTCGATTTATTTGGCGTAGTTTTCGACGGTCATCCCGATCTGCGACGGATTCTCTTGCCCGACGACTGGCAAGGACATGCGTTGAGAAAAGATTTTCCATTGCGAGGTTACGAACCTTACTCGTTGGAATAAATTTGCCACAGAGGCACAGAGACCACGGAGAAAGACAAAACAAATTGGCTGACTCTTATTCTCAGGACTTCTTAATGGATTTCTCTGTGTTCTCGATGACTCTGTGGCTAATTTAAGTTATGAGCGCGACCATAGACATTCCGCCGCAATTCGAAATCGTCGATCGCCCGCTCGACACGCAGATGACGATTTCGATGGGGCCGCAGCACCCTTCGACGCACGGTGTATTGCGTCTCGAACTCGTGCTCGACGGCGAGATGGTGGTGAAAGCGACGCCGGACATCGGCTATCTCCACACGGGGATGGAGAAGCTGTTCGAATATCGCAAGTACCAACAAGGCATCGTCATCACCGATCGCATGGATTATCTGAATCCGCTCGGCAACAACCTTGCCTATGTGATGGCGGTCGAGAAACTCCTGCAACTCGAAATTCCCGAACGCGCTCAGACGATTCGCGTGCTCTTCTGTGAATTGCAAAGGATCGCTTCGCACCTCGTGTGGCTGGGAACGCACGCGCTCGACATTGGCGCGATGACCGTCTTCTTTTACGCGTTTCGCGAACGCGAGAAGATTCTGAATTTGATTGAAGCCGCGTCGGGTGGCCGGTTGACGCCTTCTTATTTTCGCATCGGTGGATTGATGATGGATGTGCCCGCAGGTTTTGAACGCCGGGTCCAACAATTCCAGACCGACTTTCCCAAAGCGGTTGACGAATTCAATCGGCTGCTTACCGGCAATCGAATATTTCAGAAACGCACACAGGGCATCGGCTACATTTCTGCCGACGACGCCATCGATTGGGGACTCGCGGGTCCGAGCCTGCGCGGCAGCGGTGTCAACGTCGATATTCGCCGCACGAATCCTTATTCCGGTTACGAGCAGTACGATTTCAAAGTCTGCGTAGAGAATGACGGCGACGTGTGGGCGCGATATTTGGTGCGCATGCGCGAGATGACCGAATCGCACAAGATTGTGACGCAGGCCCTGGCGCGCCTGAAGCCAGGTCCGGTAAAAGCAGATGCGCCGAAAGTTGTGCTACCCGATCGCGAAGCGATGAAGACGCACATGGACGCCTTGATTCATCACTTCCTGATCGTGGCCGAAGGTTTTGACGTGCCGGCCGGCGAAGTTTATCTGCCGATCGAAGGTTCGAAAGGCGAGCTCGGCGTTTACATCAAATCTATCGGCGGGCCGAAGCCCGCGCGCGTGCATTTTCGTGGGCCTAGCTTCATAAATCTTTCGGCTTTGCCGCACATGTCGCGCGGCTGCATGGTCGCCGACATGGTCGCAATTATTGGTTCGTTGGATATCGTCCTTGGGGAAATTGATCGTTAGGAGGACGTTATGAGAAAAAGCGTTTTGACCATCCCTGAAATTGGTCTGATTGGAATGACCCGCGTCGCTCTGGGCGCTGGCCTGGCCTTGTTGCTCGGCGACAAGTTGGACCGCCAGAAACGCCGCGCCGTCGGTTGGAGTCTGTTTTTGGTGGGAGTGCTTACCACGGCTCCTTTGGTTTTGGATGTTCTGAGCAAGAAGCCGGACGCCTCTCAACATTGATTCGGAACGTTTTTAATGGCCGAAGTACTCGTCAAAGTTCAACCACCCGATCATCCGGTACACATGCCGGAGCCAGCCGTATTTTCGGCTGAGACTGAAGCGGAGATCGACAAACACATCGCCAAGTATCCTATTAAGCGTTCGGCAATCATTCCGCTGATGTTCATCGTGCAGCGCGAGCGCGGCTATCTCGACGCGCCCGGCGTGCAGTATCTCGCCAACCGTCTGCAACTGCGCGTCACCGACATCTGGGAAGTCGCGACGTTCTATTCGATGATCCAGACGAAGCCGATGGGTAAGTATCACATTCAGATTTGCAAGACGCTGTCGTGCAAGATCATGGGTGAAGGAAAAATTACGGAACACGTCTGTAACAAGCTCGGCATTAGGCCCGGCGAGACTACGCCGGACGGAAAATTCAGTTTGTCTTTAGTTGAATGTCTCGGCTCGTGCGGTACCGCGCCGATGTTTCAAATGAATTTTGACTATCACGAGAATCTGACGCCTGAGAAAGTCGATCAGATTTTGGATGGGTTGGAGTGAACCATTGATTCATTTGTTCATTGATTCAATGAGTCAATGAGTTAATGAATCAATCAATTACCATGTTCATCGGCGCCATCGGATGTGAACCGCTGCAGTTGCGGCGAATTCATTTGGAGCATTCGCGGTCGCTCGACGTGTATCGACGAAACGGCGGTTACGAGGCGATCAAAAAAGTTCTCGATTCGATGTCGCCGGATGACGTCATCAACGAGGTGAAGAAGTCTGCGCTGCGTGGCCGCGGCGGCGCAGGCTTCCCAACAGGAATGAAATGGAGCTTCGTCCCGAAAGATTCGCCGAAAGAAAAATACGTCGTCTGCAATGCCGACGAATCTGAGCCCGGCACGTTCAAGGACCGCTACCTGTTGGAGCGCGATCCGCACATGCTGATCGAAGGTATGCTGATCGCGGCCTACGCGCTCGGCGCCAAACGAAATTACATCTACACGCGCGGCGAATACAAATACCTGATCGACATCATGGATGTCGCGCTCGACGAAGCGCGCGCCGCGGGATTGCTCGGCAACAAGATTCTCGGCACGAAGTTCGAATGCGAGATTTACACGCACACCGGCGCGGGCGCTTACATCTGCGGCGAAGAGACCGCGCTGCTGAGTTCTCTCGAAGGCTTCCGCGGTCACCCGCGCATGAAACCTCCCTTCCCTGCTATCTCGGGTTTGTATGCGTCGCCGACGGTCGTCAATAACGTCGAGACGCTGACAGCCGTGCCCGACATCATCAAGATGGGTGGCGAGGCTTATCAGAAATTGGGGACCGAGAAAAGTGGCGGCACGAAGCTTTGGTCAGTCTCCGGCCATGTCAATCGGCCCGGCGTTTATGAATTGCCGATGGGCTACGACGACATGGAAAAGTTCATCATGGAAGACTGCGGGGGGATCGCGAATGGCAAGCAACTGAAAGCAGTGATTCCCGGAGGTTCGTCGGTCTACATCATGCGCGCCGATCAGATCATCGGTAAGGACGTGCGGATGGATTATGACGGTCTGGTCGCGGCCGGCTCGATGGTCGGCTCCGGCGGTTTCATTGTCATGGATGAAACCGTCGATGTTTTTGAATCGACTAAGAACCTGACCGAGTTCTACAAACACGAATCGTGCGGCTGGTGCACGCCCTGTCGCGAAGGCACGGATTGGCTGGTTAAGATTTTCAAACGCATCGAAGGCGGCGGCGGACGGCCGGAAGACGCGCGGCTGCTGCTCGATCTCTGCGACAACATCGAAGGCAAGTCGTTCTGTCCGCTGGGCGATGCAGCCGCCTGGCCAATTCAATCGGCGGTGAAGAGATTCCCGGAAGACTTTGAGAAGCATCTCGCAACGAATGGCAAGAGAGAGGAGAGTCCCCTATGAGCGAAGAAGAGTACATTCGGATGCGGAACCTGCTCGATACCGTAATTGAGCAACAAGCTACATTTGCGGAGAATCAGCGAAGGGCCGACGAACGCCAAACGAGAACTGAGGAGCAGTTAGGGCGAAATGCTGAGCAGATCGCTCAGAACACCAAAGGCATTACTGCCTTACTCGCGCTCGCAGAGATGCATGAACAAGAGATCACTTCGCGTTTCAAGGAGACCGACGATCGAATCAATGCTCTTGTCGATGTAGTTGAGCGCTATATCTCGAAGGGTCAATAGGAAGCTGTGTCAGCCGAATTCGTCAAAGTAACCATTAACGGCGCGGACTTTCAGGTTTCGAAAGGCGCGCGGCTGATCGACGTCTGTCGCGAGAACGGATTTGCAATTCCGTCGTTCTGTTATTACGCCGACCTCGCATTGCAGGCTTCGTGTCGCATGTGCCTCGTCCGCATCGAAAAGATGCCGAAGCTGCAGACCTCCTGCACGATCACCTGCACCGACGGAATGGTCGTCACGACAGAAAGCGAAGAGATTGAAAAGGCCCAGCGTTCGATGCTTGAGTTCCTGCTCGCGAATCACCCGCTCGATTGTCCCGTTTGCGATCGCGGCGGCGAATGCGAACTGCAGGAACTCACTTTCGATTGGGGCAATCTCGAAGAGCGTTTCATCGAACGAAAAAATGCCAAGCCGGAAAAATATTTGTCGCCCATGGTCGCCAACGATCCGCAGCGTTGCATCTTGTGCAAGCGTTGCACGCGCGTCTGCGACGAATGGATGGGCGAAGAGGCTATCGAAGCCGGCAATCGCGGTGCGAACACGGTCATCGGCACCTTCGGCGGTTGGTTGAATTGTTCGCAGTGCGGCAACTGCATCGAAGTCTGTCCGACCGGAACTTTGTTGGATGGGACTTATCGGCATCAACATCGGCCGTGGGAGCTAACGCAGACGATCTCGACCTGCACCTATTGTTCGGATGGTTGTCAGATGTCGCTCGGCTCGCGCGGCAACGAAGTCGTGCGCATTGTCGCTCGCGATCGTTACGTCAACGGGCACAACGGCGAGTTTCTTTGCGTCAAGGGACGCTTCGGTCATCCGTTCATCAATCATCCCGAGCGAATTCGCACGCCGCTGATTCGTTATAAGAAGGGAGGCCGCCTGGTTCCGGCAACCTGGGATGAAGCGCTTCGCTTCACGGCGGAACGGCTGGACAAAATTGTTTCGGAGCACGGAAAGGATTCAGTCGCGGTTATCGGCAGTCCGCGATTGACGAATGAATCGATTTACACGTTGCGCAAGTTTGTGAATGAAGTCATTGAAAACCAGAACTTCGCGATTGCAGATGCGTTTAGCCTCAAGCCTTTCTTTGACAATCTCGGCGCGCCATTGGCCACGCATCGTGATATTCGGTATGCGAAAACGATCGTTCTGATCGGTGGCGAGCCGGAAGAATTGCAGCCATTCACTGGCAAACAAATTCGCCAGGCTGTGCGCAATAGCGGCGCCAAGCTCATTCTCTTTAACGGCGTGCCCATCCGTCTCCGTGAACAGGCCGCGCAGTTCATTCACATCAGACCCGGAACGGAAGACGCCGTCGTCTTGGCCTTGGCCAGCGGCGATGACGTCTCGCGAGCTGCCGAATCGTTAGATGTAACGGTGGATGATCTTAAGGCTGCGCGTGATGCGATTCTGCAGACAGAGGGCGATCTCGCTTTTATCTTCGGCCAGGAATTGAGCGCTGCTGCGCAGGTCGCGATCGCGCAACTTAGTTATCGGCTCGCCGGCGACAATCGGCGCATCCTGCTGCATCCACTGCCGCGCTACAACAACAGCGTCGGAGCTTGCGACACGGCCGGCGACGCAAAGTCAGTAAGCGAATTACTCGCGGCCACGGGTAAAACTATCCGCGCAGGGTATATCGCCGGCAGTCTATTGCCGCTACATGACATTGACGCACTCGGCCGATTGGACTTCGTCGTCGTGCAGGAACTTTTCGAAACTGAAACTACCGGCTTCGCGGACGTGGTTTTTCCCGCAGCTTCATTTGCTGAGGTGGACGGCACGTTCACGAATAACGGCGGGCTGGTTCAGCGCGTGCGGAAATCGATCGAGCCAGTGCATCAATCGACGGCTGATTGGATGATCACTGCGCGGTTGGCGAAAGAACTCGGCGTCGACTTTGGATTCGAGCGATCCGCGAGTGCGGTGTTTCGCGAAATTGCGGAACGCATTCCGGCTTACGAAGGATTGCGCTATCCGCTTTTGAAAGATGAGAGCCAACCCGTGCAAGTCAAGCATGCAATTGCTCCGCAACACGATCTTTCGGCGCCGCTCGAAACGATTCGCAAATCGTTGAGCGGGTTACCGGAAGCTGCGAAGATTCAAGTGACGCCGGCGGTTGGTCATGAGCTTTTCAAGCCGGGGGCCTTGATTAGCAAGACGCCGCAGATGGAATTGTTGGCAGCTGGGAATCCGACGCCGGAGACGTTCGCGATCTCGCCGCTGTATCAGATTACTGTCAGCGACGATCTGAAGCGCGAACCCGCAGTTGCCGCCTAGAACCGATTTTGTACTTTGTGCTTTGGTCTTTGACGTGAACACGGCGAACTCGGCGATATTTGCGGGAGCGCTTGGCTGACGCGACAAAGCACAAGGCTCAAAGCACAAAGATCGAATTAATGGAAGATCTAAAACATCTCATCCTCTTGATGATCGGCATCCTGGTCGCCTTCACGGTAGTGATGACGTTGGTGGCTTACACTGTTTTGGCGGAGCGCCGCATTCTCGGTTTTATTCAAGGCAGGCTTGGTCCTAATCGCGTCGGCCCAGGAGGTTTCCTGCAACCCATCGCCGACTTGCTCAAATTCATTTTTAAGGAAGACATCGTTCCCGATAAATCTACCCGTTTCGTTTATTTCCTGGCGCCAACCATCGCGACGACCGCCGCGCTGATGACGATCGTGGTCTATCCGTTTGGACCAGACATTCATTTGCCTTTCACCTTGCCGTGGATTGGCAACACGATTCAGTTGGTCGGCGCCAAGTTCGATGTCGCGTTGTTGTACGTGCTCGCCGTGACGTCAGTTGGGGTTTACGGAATCGCGCTCGCGGGCTGGTCGTCGAATAACAAGTACAGTCTGATGGGCGGCCTGCGTTCGTCGGCGCAGATGATTTCGTACGAGTTGGCGCTCGGCCTCGGATTGATTGGCGTGATCCTGCAATCAGGGACGCTCAACCTCCAGAGCATTGTCGAACAACAGTCCGGTCATCTCGGCATCACAGGTTGGAATTTAATTTGGGTGCAGCCGCTCGGATTTTTCGTTTATCTGATCGCGGCCATTGCTGAGACCAACCGCGTGCCGTTCGATCTGCCCGAAGCCGAAACCGAACTCGTCGCTGGATTTCACACCGAATACAGCGCGATGAAGTTCGCGCTGTTCTTCCTCGCCGAATACGTCAACATGTTCACCGTCTCGATGCTGGCGACCACGTTATTCCTCGGCGGATGGAACGGTCCATTCGTGCATCGACTTCCCTGGCTAGTTGTTTTTTATTTTCTCGGCAAGGTCGTGCTCTTTCTATTTTTGTATATCTGGCTGCGCGGCACGCTGCCGCGTTTCCGTTTCGATCAATTGATGAGTTTCGGTTGGAAATTCCTGGTGCCGCTCGCGATTATCAACATCGTCTTTACCGCAACCCTGCAATGGTCGGGCGCTTTCGATTACATCGCGCAGTTTATCAAGACGGGGACTGGTTGGGGAGGATGACGAAACGGGCAGTAGCCCGACCGTAAGGGAGGGCGTGAGGCGAAAGTTGGAAGGCCTCCCTTACGGTCGGGCTACTGCCCCGACGCAACAACTTAAGTTAATGTTGGCCTTACTGTTCATTTTGTTTGCCGGGTTGGGAATCGGCTGTGCCATTTCAATGGTGGCGCAGCGTAATCCGCTTTACAGCGCGATCTCTTTGATCGGCGTCTTTATCTCGCTGGCTTGTCTGTACGTAACGCTGGCGGCCCCATTCATTGCCGCAGTCCAGGTCATCGTCTACGCCGGCGCGATCATGGTCCTGGTGGTTTTCGTGATCATGTTGCTCAACGTCGAAGAGGAAGAACGTCGTCCGCTGCGCCTGCGGGTATTGGTTCCCATTGCCGTAGCGATGGCTGCGGTGTTGTTCGCTGAGACTGCGTTCATAATTTTCTTTGTACATACATCGCCTTCGACGCCGGCCGCGAAGGTCTCCAACGTGGGTCTGACCTCATCGATTGGCGAAGGGCTGTTCACGACTTATCTGCTGCCGTTTGAGATCACCTCGATCCTACTGTTGATGGCAGTGGTCGGCGCGATGACTTTAGCGCGGCGCGGCGGCTTGATCGGCGCGAACGTTGGCGTGGTGCCGGGTTATCAAAGTTTTTCACAAGAGATTCTAAACCCTCTAACGACACCGGATTTGACGGAAGTCGAAGCGCGAACTACGCACGAGGCCGAAGAGTTGCTGGCGGTTGCGGAAGTTCCACATGTTCGCGAGCAGGAAGAGTAGTCGATTGGAGCGCAACCCCTTTCGGTTGTATGACCCGGCAAGCGAGGATGCTTGCGCTCCCGTCATTTAGTGATTAGACGATGACACCGCAACTTTCATGGTATCTGGCGCTTTCAGCGGTGCTCTTCACGATCGGTGTCGTCGGCGTATTGATCAAGCGCAATGTGATCTCGATGTTCATGTGCATTGAATTGATGTTGAATGCGGTAAACCTGACATTCGTATCATTTTCCAGCTTCTTTCACGATGTCACTGGCCAGCTTTTCGTTTTTATTGTGATGACCGTTGCCGCGGCCGAAGCAGCAGTCGGTTTAGGAATCATCATCGCCATCTTTCGCACGCGCGAATCGCTCGATGTCGATGATGCGAGTACGCTGAAACTATGAACTTTGTGCTTACGGCTTTGTACTTGGAAGTGGTGGCGCGACTGGCGCTAACAACCAAAGTACGAAGCACCAAGTACAAAGCACGAAGAGACGCGATCCTGTGAACACGAGTCACCTGCTTAACCTGATCATCTTCGCACCGCTGCTGGGTGCAGCCATCAACTGGCTGATCGGCCGGCGTGTGCGAAACGAGCGATTCATCGCGGTGGTGGCCTGCGGTTCGGTTGCGATCTCCACCATCGTCGCGTTCTTCCTTGCGTTCAAATCGGACGGTGCGTTGCGTACGGCGCAGCCGATCATGGACCACCTCTGGACCTGGATTCAGGTTGGCGCCTTCCGCGCCGACTTCGGCCTGGCAATGGATCGCTTGAGCGGCATCTACGCCCTCTTCATCACGTTCGTCGGATTCCTGATTCACGTCTTCGCCACTGGCTACATGCAGGGCGACCGCGGCTACTACCGCTTCTTCGCATACCTCAATCTGTTCATGTTCGCGATGCTGACGCTGGTGCTCGGCGACAATTTCCTTTTGATGTTCGTCGGCTGGGAAGGCGTGGGCCTCTGCTCTTATCTGCTGATTGGGTACTACCTCGACAAAGACGAAGCCGCGCCCGCCGCCAAGAAAGCTTTCATTGCTAACCGCGTCGGCGACTGGGGAGTCGTGCTCGGCATCATGCTGGTCTTCTTCCTCACGTCGGCCGCGGGCAAAGGCTCGATCAGTTTCTTCGATAAACCCTTGCAGGGCGTTACCAGCGCGCTCATGACGATCGCGCATATGCCAGTCGAGGGATTCGCCTTGCACATGCTTTGGTACGGCGGCATCACTTCAATCGCGATACTTCTCTTCATCGGCGCGACCGGCAAGAGCGCGCAGATCCCCCTGTTCGTTTGGCTCCCGGATGCGATGGCTGGTCCAACGCCGGTCTCAGCTTTGATTCACGCCGCGACCATGGTGACCGCGGGTGTGTATATGTTGGCGCGCTGCTCGGCGATTTTCACGCACGCGCCCACAGCGATGTTCATCGTCGCCATCATCGGCGCCGCGACCGCCCTCTTCGCGGCGACGATTGGTCTCGCGCAAAACGACATCAAGAAAGTTCTCGCGTACTCGACCATCTCGCAACTCGGCTACATGTTTCTCGCGTGTGGCGTCGGCGCGTTCGTCGCGGCAATCTTTCACGTAATGACCCACGCGTTTTTCAAAGCGCAATTGTTCCTCGGCTCAGGCTCGGTCATTCACGGAATGCACCACGAGCAGGACATGCGGCGGATGGGCGGCCTGCGCAAGTATATGCCGATTACCTGGATCACAATGGTCTGTGGCTGGCTGGCAATCTGCGGAGTACCCATTTGGGCCGGTTTCTTTTCGAAAGATGAAATCCTCTGGAAGGTTTGGGTGGCCGGACCATTCAATATGCCGGGCGGCGCGGCTAAGGCCCTTTGGTTTGTAGGAATCGTCACCGCATTGCTCACTGCCGTCTACATGACGCGTCTGATGGTAATGACGTTCTGGGGGAACGAAAGATTTGCTTCGGATCATGGGGCACACACTGAAACTCACGCAGACGATCATCACGCAGCAAAGCCGCACGAATCGCCTTTGTCGATGACGATCCCGCTGATTGTGCTCGCAGTTCTCTCGACCGTTGGTGGTCTCATCGGCGTGCCTTATGCGATCAGTTCGCTCGCCGGCGGTCATCCGCAAAATTATTTTGCAGAGACGCTGGCGCCGGCGATTAGCTCTGTGCCGGCCAACACAGCCGCAGAAAGCGAATCAACAAAATTGCGTTGGTTATCACCTCCGCCACAGGAGGTTGACGGTAAACCCGCGATCGCTCCGGTAGGGGAAGCGCTGGGTTCAGCTACTTTGCACGAAACGCCAAGTCCGCAGGAGATTAATGAAGAGCGTTTGCTTGCGCTTGTCTCTGTTTTGATTGCGCTAACTGGAATCGGCATCGGCTGGTTCGTGTTCCAGCGTCAGCCGGTGCGCGCGATGCCGCGGCTGCTTGAGCACAAGTATTACGTCGATGAAATCTATGACGCGACGATTATTCAACCGATCAAAGTTGGTTCGCGCGAAGTCCTGTGGAAGATTATCGACGTTGGCGCGATCGATGGAATTCTCGTTCATGGTCCCGGCGAAATCGTGAAGCGGTTGGCCCGCACGATTCGTTACATGCAGATTGGGTTCGTGCGCGGATACGCGGCGATTATTCTAGCGGGCGCGCTGATTATCATCGGCTACTTTGCATACAGCGGCGCCCATGTTTTGAGATTTCTGATGAGGTAGTTTGCAGTTCGACAAACTTAAGTTTGTCGTACAGCTATGCAGAATCATCTGCTCACAATTCTGATTCTCTTACCCGTGGTCGGCGCCGCGACGGCGGTCGTGTACAGCTTCACGCCCGGCGCCAAGCAGACACATCACCGCTGGATTGCGCTTGGATTTACCAGCCTGGGATTCCTCATCTCGCTTCTGCTGATCAAAGGATCGGGCGGGGCAGTTAACGCGTTTCGCTTCGAAGAAAACTATTCATGGATCGGAGCGATTAGCACCCGCTATCACCTCGGCGTAGACGGCATCAGCCTCTGGCTTGTTGTTTTGACAACTCTGCTAATGCCGATTTCGATCCTTTCGAGTTGGACGGCAATCGCTAAGCGCCAGCCGGCATATTACGCGCTAATGCTCTTGCTTGAAGCGGCGATGATCGGGGTCTTTGTCTCGCTCGATTTGCTGCTCTTCTATTTGTTCTTTGAGGCGTCGCTCGTGCCGATGTTCTTTTTGATCGGCGCGTGGGGCGGCGAGCGGCGCATTTACGCGGCAGTGAAGTTCTTTA
>DASQYL010000183.1:0-5150 GCA_035639235.1 Pyrinomonadaceae bacterium
GGAATTGGGCGAAACATTAGACCATGCCCTTGCGAAACGCTTTAGCAACGGCTTCGGACTTGGAGTGGACTTGCAGCTTTTCGTAAATCTTTTGCAAGTGGAATGAGATCGTTTTAACGCTCACGCCTAACGTGGTGGCGGCGGTTTTGTAGCTGTGACCTTCGACCAGCAATTTCAAGAGACGCAACTCGTGGGGCGTGAGATCGTGATCGACTCGCTCTGGTACGCGAACCTCCCGGAACAAAGCCAGCACGCGCCGCGCCACTTCCGGCGACATGGGAGCGCCGCCGGCAATGGCTTCCTGTAAACTCTCAAGCAACTTCGCCGGTGGCGTTTTCTTTAGCAGATAACCAGACGCCCCCGCACACAGCGCCTGAAAAATTCGTTCGTCATCGTCATAGACGGTGTTCATTAACATCAGCAGACCGGGGTGACGGTCTTTCAAGATTCGGACGCCTTCGACGCCGGACATGCCGGGCAATCCGATATCGACGAGAGCAACGTCTGGCAAGTTGAATCGAATTTTCACCAAAGCCTCTTCCATCGAGCGAAAGCTCCCGATGCATCGATGCCCCGCAGTATTGTTCAGCAGGAACTCGAGGCACTCGCGGAATTGCTTATGGTCCTCGATAACCGCCACCTTGATCGGATGTGGAGAGGTGGCGGTGATCTGATCAGACATGGCCATTTTTGTTGGACGGTTAATTCGAATGTCTTCGATGGCGCCGCCGATGTCCTTGCCGACGGGAATATATCTTACCCGGAGGCAGCGGCTGCGGGTTTAATCCACTCGTATTTGATGGTGTCTTAGGCGGGCGCTCCTGCTCTCCACCTTTCTTCCTGAAGCCCCTCCCACGTCCATGCTTTTCAGTCTTACGCTGACCCCGATCACGACTCGCGCTCTCTGCACGCACAATGGAGCTGCTAACCAATCCTATCGCGATTAGCGCGCTAACCAGAATTTTTTTGAGCATGTGGTTGTTCTCCTGTATTCAACTTTCTGCACGACGAATCGATCTAAAAATCCGTACGCGGGTTGAACGGCGCCCTCATGAAAGTCGGCGGGACCTGCGGTGGATCGAAATCGTGAAACCTTCTTCCCGCTTCGTTTGGATCGAACACAACGAAACCAGGAACCGGCGATCCGAATGGCATCCAGAAATTGTCGAACGGAAAAAATGGGAAGAGGAAATGCGGGTTCTTCACAACGCTGCCCGGATCTTCGCCGAGACCTTGCCATTGCGCAAAGCTGTAGAAGTTCCAAAATCCCTGGGGAGCCGGCTGGGTCGGATCGTGGACGCAGGGATTCTGGGCATCGGGGCCGGGCATCAGTTGTTGATAGAACGCGTTCGTCTCGCTCGCGAAGCTGCCGTCGGTGCGCCAATAAAGGTTGTTGGTAAATTTCTGAAATTCCTTATAAGACGTCAGTTGGTTGATGTAGGTGCATTGTCCCTGCACGAAGAAACTGTGTCCCGCTGAGTTAGCGTTCCGATCGAAAATCATCAGATTGTTAGAGACGTTGAAAACCCGATTCGGATTTTTCTCTCCGTCATCGTAAGGGGAATTGACGCCAATCAGCGCCTGTCGAGCGAAAGCCAGAATATTGTTGTTCACCTTGTTGGCTTCGCCACCTTTGGCTGGTCCGTGCGGTGTGTACACGGCCGTGTCGGAGACGCGATACACAAGGTTGTTTTCGACATCCACCAATCCCGTCGAGTCGTCGAGGTAAATTCCGTCCCCTCCATAACCGCTCGCGCCGTGGAAGAAGGAGGACGTGTCGCTCACGTCGTGAATCTTGTTATTCAAGATCTTATTGCCGTCGGCGGTGAACGCGCCGTTGCCGGCGTCGATTCTGATCGCTCCGCCGTCGTCCATAATTCCCTGGAGGAGATCGTAGACATGATTATAAGAGATCGTGTTGTTGCCGTTGCCGATCAAAGGGTTTCCAGCAGCGGGATTGGGCGCGTTGTTTCCGGATAGCTGAGCTATGGCGATGGCGCCATGATAGCCATCGTAAACATCGTTGTGTGTGTAGAGATTGTCGTGGCCCATGCCTTGGCCGATGCCGAATGAAGACGGAATTATCCGGCCGTACCCTTCGACCACGTTGTTCTCAACCGTAATCAGCTGCGGGACGTTGGCGTCGTTTTCCGCCGGCACCCACGGGTCGCCGATGCGCATTCCCAGCGCGCCGATATCGTACAAGCGGCTATTCTTGACCACGTTGTTTGTGGTCACTGCACTCGTGTCGATGTCTGCGCACCAGGTTGGCGGCGCGTTGAACGGCGGTGATTTGCCGTCATCCGCCGGAAGACATGAAATTATTTCGAGACCTGTCCCGGAAATATGCTCGAACGTCCCTGAATCGATAGTGATGTACTGCGAATTTTGGATTGAAACTGCAGGCGCGATGTCGATCTCCATCTGCCGTCCCGGATGTCCCGCGTCGGCAACAACGTAGTTGTCGTAGGCAAAGGTCAAACCTTGAAACATGACGTGCTGCAAGTTTGAAGTTCTCACCAACGGCGGCTTAGTCTGCGGGATGATGACGTCGTCAACATTCGGATTCTCGCCGGGCTTGGCCAAATAAGTCAGCGTCCAAGTACCGGGTGCGCCGGAGTGATCGAGAAACCACTGCCCCGGTTCCGTCAAAGAGTCTTCCACATTCTCGACCAGATAGCGGCGCCCTTGCTGAAATCCGTCCTGATGATAGTTGGCACTCGAGAAAGTCGTTGGGCCGGTAAGATAAACAATTTGATTCGTGGTATCGACGCAGTTGACGCGCAGCTTCGACGTGGCGAACTGTTGGAAATTGAGAATCTCAATATCGCCAGCCATGTTCTGATTAAGGGGCGACGGCTGGCCGCACGGATTATTCGCTTGCGGCACGAGGTTCTGCCCTGGATTCGCAATCAGGTCGTTGCTCGCATAGTAGAATCGGTCGAAGCATTCATATCTCGAATTATTATCATCGATGGAGATACAGTTGCTGTCGTTGTCTCTTGGATACTGCAGGTCTTTAGCCTTCAAGATCACTGGGTTGGCGATGTAGTAGATCTGGCCCAGATATCCACCGAGCCGTGGACGTAAGCGGCGCTCACCATTGTAAAAAAGGTTCTCGAAAAGTTTCGTCGACGCCTCTAACCTGGTCGTCCATTTATTTTCGCCTTCATTGGTCCAGTTTTGAACGCGTAGGCCGCCGGTGAAGACCGGCGATTCGCCAGGAAAGTTCGAGTAGACGATTTCAGTGCTGGCTGTGCCCGAGTCAGCTGCGCGAAACGTCACCGTATCAGGCAAGTAATACGTCCCGCGGCGAAAGAAAACTGTCACTCGATCAGCCTTGCTCTTGTCGATCGACCGAACCACTTCACGTGCATGATTCAGAGTTGCCAGCGGGCCATCCGCTCCATCGTGATTGGGAAAAGCAAATCGGCCGCTCCAATGATCATTGCCGTCAGTTGCGGAAACGAAAATAACCACCGAATGATCGTGGCGAAAATCATCGTCGGACTGCGCTTGCATTTGCGTGGCAGCACTCTGCTTCGCCGCGGACGGCAAACTCACCGCTGATGCCGTAAGGCACGCGATGGACAGGCCAGCATAAAGAACATATCGAAAGAGCGACACAATTTGACTCCTCAAGTTGATGGGATAGGTCTCGCTTTCGAGATCGCGAACAACCTTATGTGCGGCCAAGCGAAGTGTCACCGGGTAAATACCTAGCTATTCACACACGACGCCATAATGGAAAAGTGCACAGGTTACAACGGCGAGCACAAGGACCGACGAGTCTCAGGAGAAACGTATGCGACTTCAGAGATGAAGATTGAAGGTTATCGATTTATTCTGTTCCCTATTTCCGGCTACGTCGATTGACCTGTAAAGGATCGTATGCGTTCCGCTTGTCGTCACGGTCACCTCCGTACCGACTATCCAGGTAGCGCCGTAGTTCTGGCTGTACTCGGTTTTTGAAACGCCGGAGAGATTGTCGGTTGCCGTGAATGTAATCTGAGCGCTCTGTTTGAACACATATCTCGTGGACGCGGTGGTTATCGGAGCAGTTGAATCGATCATCAAGCGTATCGACTTTGGCGTCTCTTCATTGTTCGCCCCGTCGATCGATCGATACAGGATGTCGTATATGCCATCCGAACTGATGTAGAGGCTATCGCAGGTTATCGGCGTCCATATAGTTCCTTCGTCCATGCTAAAGTCGGTCCTGGCGACACCCGAAAACGCGTCTCTGGCCGTAAAGTTCACATCTACCGCCCCTTTGAACCAGCCATTGTTTCCGGTCGGTGTGCCCGCGACCGCCATCGTTATAGGCGGTGTAGTGTCTTGGATGGGGAGACACGTCGAGGTTGTAGGCGCGGTCGCCGGTTGATGAGACATCGTCATAAGAGCGTTGCTGGCCTCGTTTAATAGATCCATAAAAGACTTGTTACCGAGGATCGCGCTAGTCGTAGCCGGGCACGAATGGGTTTCGGCGTACTGAACGTCGACGTACGGAACGTCAAGATAATGGACAGGTTCAGATCCCGTCGTCACTCTTTTGTCCTGTACGCCCTTAAATTCTGAGCTAAAAGGTGTCTTGTCGAAAAAGACTGCAAGGACATTATCAGCAGCCTCCTCGAAGGTGAGTTTCGGACAGTTTTTTGTAAATGAACAACCTACGGATTGAGTGTGTATTCCGTCCGAGACTGCATGGTCAAATGCCGCCCCACCGAGAATGGGCGTTGGCAATGGAGTCGGCGTCGGCTCCAGCGAGGTGAGCAGCTTTACACCGGCAATGCCGATGTTACCAGTGCTGGTTTGGCTTGAGGCTTTCAGCCCGCCCACCTGCGTCGCCTTTCCAGTAGCGAGTCCCTTAGAATTTGTCGCTGCGAGAAAGTAGGTCAAGATAGATGTTTTTGCCGCGCACGACATCGGCGTTGCAGTTGTCTGACAATCGATGGCCTGCCACGACGTTGGATCGACAGGCGGTGGTAATAGGACCCCTGCTTCTGAGAATTCCGGCAGATCGCCCCCCGAATCGGGGCCAAGGAACACGGTCACTTCCTGGAAGATCTTCTCGTAGTGATCTATCGCATCATTCCACTGCTCAACAAATATCTGATCAGAATTAAAGTATTGGGTCTGTTTCGGAAACG
>DASQYL010000184.1:0-10154 GCA_035639235.1 Pyrinomonadaceae bacterium
AACCGACAGCAGCGCTAAAAAATATTTTCGCTGAAACTCTTCCCAAAATCACGCCGCGCTTCGTATAATGATCCAGCCCCGTATTGGTTGGCGCCTCTCCTTCTGACCGCGACTCAGCGCAATCGCGCAAAACTATTTAGGAGTAAACTCTGATGTCAAAACTTCTCTCAATCCTTTTTCTTGTCTTTATCACCTGCGGGATCTCTGCTGCGCAAGAGGCGAATCCCAACGATCCGCCGGGCCGAGGACTAGCTCCCAAAGTCATTAACGGTGTGGGGCGCGCAGATGTTCGCGTGCACGACGAGAACGGCAATCCTATCAAGGACGCTTACGTCAAACTGGAATCGACGCGTACGGACGGCTTCTTCTGCGAGAGCTGGAACAACACGGACGAGCATGGGCTGGCTAATTTGCCGCCCTTGCACATGGGCGAGCTGAAGTTGAAGATTAAAGCGAAGGGTTATGAAAGCCAGGAGCTGGAAATCGCGTTCGGTGAATTGGGCGATCCAATTCGCGTGACGCTCAAGAAAAAATAGGAACGCACGCATCCTTGCGTGCGGTACGCCGGCATCTTGCCGGCTTTGGAAAGGAACGGTGGCGAGCAAAGATGCTCGCGAACCGCACGCAGGATGCGTGCGTTCCAAGAAACTCAAGCGCCCACCGGCTCGGCTTTCTTTTCAGAGACGTAATACAGAATCCGATTACAATTATCGCAGGTGATGATTTCTTCGCCGCGCCTTACATCGGCCATGATCTGCGGCCGCAGAGACATGTAACAAGCCGTACACGCGCCGTTGCGCGCTTCGGCCAACGCGATGCCGTCGCGGATGCGCGCGCTGATCCGTTTGTAAAGCGAGCTCGTGGCCTTTGGCAGCTCGCGCAGAAGCCGCTCGTGTTCGGCGCGTGCGGTTTCAAGCTCTTGCTGTTGCGTCTTTGCCTGTTCATCGAAGGCTTTGAAGCTCGCTTCCATCTCGCCGCGCAGCTTATCGACTTCGGGCGCGTGCTCGCCTAATTCCTTCTCGGCAGTTTCGAATACATCCATCTGCTCCAGCACCTGGGTTTCCAGGGCCGAGATTTGTTTGCGCGCCGCGTCCGCTTCCCGAATCGCAGCCGTGTATTCATCCTGCCTCTTCGCGGCCATTAAATTTCGATCGGCGCGTTCAGCCCTTTGCTTCTGTTCGAAGATTTCTTTTTCGAGCCGGGCGCGTTCATGAAACGCCGTATCGCGTTTCTCTTCCGTAGCCCGAATTTCAAAGGCGCGCTGATCGAACTCCTTTTCGATCTCTGCGCGCCTCTGTGGGATGCTCTCGATTTCTGCCTGTAGCGTTCTGATATGGTTATCGGCGTTCTGCAAAGCGATTAACTGCGCTAACTCCGCTTTCACTCTTTATCGACTCCTCAGATATTTGGCTTTGTGAATAGTGACGTTCATTAAAGTAATAATCACATAGGTGACGACGCAGCGCAAGGCTGGGCCAAATGAGGTCGTGTTTGAAGTCGACAAGCGTTAGAGTACCAACTTTAGTTGGGCCTTTTGCTGCCCAGGAAAGCCCGACTAAAGTCGGTACTCTGACGAGGCTTTGCTAAACAAGAAACCACGCATGGGAACGAACTTATGAGGAAACCAAAGAAGCGTTCGGTCAAAGTAACTTGGGCACTGCTTGCGATATGCGTCGCTGCCATTGTCACGAAAGCACAGACGTCTTCGCCCAGTCCAACACCGGCCGCAACCCCGCCCCCGACCGACATCTATATCGTCGAGATCAATAAGCGCCACGACTTCAAAACTCATACTGACGTGTTGAAGTTCGGCGAGCCGAAGAAGATCACAGACTTCCTCGGCTACAACAATCAACCATTCTTCATGCCGGATGGTCACACGATTCTTTACACGTCAATCAGAAACAAACAGGCAGACATTTACGAGTACGACATTAAAACTGGAGCGACAAAACAGATCACGAACACGCCTGAGAGCGAGTACTCGCCCACGCTGATGCCGGATCGAAAGAACATTTCAGTCGTGCGCGTCGAGGCTGACGGCAACACCCAGCGCCTCTGGAAGTTTTCACTCGCCGGTGATCCACCTTCGTTAGTCATCGAAGAGATCAAAGGCGTTGGCTATCATCTTTGGATTGACGATCATACGCTGGCGCTCTTCATCGTCGGTGGCCAGGGAAAATCGAACTACCTGGAACTCTACGATACACGGACCGGCAAGTCTGAATTCATCGCAGACAATCCCGGTCGTGTCTTACGTCGCATCCCGAATCAGGACAAGTTCAGCTTCGTACATAAGGTTTCGAAAGATCACTGGGAGATTAAAGCTTTCGATTTGCGCACGCACACGAGCGCATCGCTTGTCGCGACTCTTCCTGGAGTTGAAGATTACACGTGGCTGCCCGACGGCACTCTTATCATGGCAAAGGAATCGAAACTATTCACCGTCACGCCGCTAACCGGGAAGACGTGGAATCAGGTTGAAGACTTCGCGGTGCCTGGGCTGCAGGGAATTTCGCGTATCGCGGTCTCGCCGAAAGGCGATCGGCTGGCACTCGTCGTGCGGCACTAAAGAGTTACTCATCTCTGAGGGTTCCCACGTTTCGCGCTGAGGCCTCCGCCATTCAGATCATCCATAAACAAGCCTTAGAATTCCGGTATCATGACGAGAGTAGCTCGGTGCCTTGTGAGCTTCAGCGCCACTTTCTGCCTGGGCCTTGGAACTCACCTGCTGTTGGCCCAAGAAACGGCCGACTCACGTGACACGGATCGAGCACTTATACATCTAATCGGTCCCATATCTCCGCCGCCACTTGAAGCGGCATCGCCTTCGCCGAGCCCAACAACACAGTCGCGAATCAGTCAGGAAAAAATTATCCGCTTTCCCGCCGCTGGTGCTGTGCGCGTGAGCGCTCTTGAAAACCGTGACGGGTTTCTGGAATTGAAGTTCGCTGATCAGGATTCTGAGCGGAGCTTACTAACCAGCTATTTGGGAAGTCCGCGATGGAACTGGACCAGCGATCCGAAATACGCCGATTTAAATCCCAAGCTTCGATTCAAAGCGATTTCTGTTCATGGCTTACCAAGTCCGCTCGTTGTCGGCATTGCCATGAATCCGGGAGTTTCCGACAGTGGTTGGGAGGCTGTGGCCGTTGGTGTCGTCAACGGTCAACTAGAACAATTAACCTACGAATCATTAGAGACCTCAAACGAAGGTGGATTCTTTTTCGGCGACTTAGGCCATGGAATGGGTCTCGGTGCTGCCCAGTGGGATTTCATTTGGGGAGAAGGTGAAGGCCATCCGCCGCCACACAAGTACGAAATCAAACTCTACAAGTGGAGTGGTCGACGCTTCGAGTGGGAGAAGGTCATCAGGACGAGAAAGCAATATGACTCGCCGCAGGCGGCCTTGAGCGCGTATGGATTTCGTTTTGTCGATGTAAGAGAAATGTTTCCCGACTGGGGTGACATCGCGTCCTGGTGAGCTGTCATTTCAAATCGCCAAATCGATGCTGCAGCAGAGCGGAGCAGGCAATCGCCGCCGTTTCCGCGCGCATGATGCGGCTACCCAATGTGACAATCCGCCACCTGGCAGCACGCGCTTGATCGATCTCATCATCGGTCCAACCGCCTTCAGGGCCGGTAAGCGCCGAGACGTGATCGGGCACGCTCGTTACTTGTTCGGAAGCGGCAGCAAGAGACTCACCCGCGCGCTCGGCGAACATCAATCGCAGGCCGCCAGTTTTGTCAGCGCGCGCGATCATTTCGGCAAACGAAGTTGGTTTTTCGATTGTCATCAAACGCGCGCGGCCGCACTGCTTGGTCGCTTCCAGCGCAATCCGACGCGAGCGATCGAGCTTGCGTAAGGCATCTGCATCGCTACGAATGCGCACGCCGGCGCGACTTGTGATTAGCGGGACAACATGCGTTACGCCGAGTTCGGTGAGCTTTTGCAATACCAGATCGAATTTCTCACCCTTCAACAACGCGACGGCCAGCGTCAAGTGCAAACACGATTCTGGGGACGCGGGCTCGGCTTCTTCGATTATGATTAGCTGCGTTGAATTCCGCGCAATTTGCTGAATCTGAGCGCGAAATTCTCGACCCTCTCCGTCAAAGACGTAGACCTCGGCACCAATTTTCAGCCGCAGCACTTGGCGCAGATGCTTGGTCTCATCGTCGTTCAGTATCGCCGACGTTGCGTCCGAGGAGAAGGCTTCCGGCGCTGCATAAAATCTCCGTCGAGTCATGGCAGTCGATCGTGTCTTCTGACAGGTTGCAGAAGTCTACGCGGTGATCGCGATCCATTCTCCGTCTCGTTCGATGGCAAACTCGCTCATGCCCTGCTCAATTAGTTGAGAAGTAACCATGTCAGTCTGCGATTCGAGAATGCCTGAAAGAATCAAATGGCCGCAGGTGGCGCTCAACAATTCAGGAAGCAACTCGACAATCACCGGCGCTGTCAAGTTCGCACATATCACATCAGCTGACTGAGTCTGTGCGTCAACAGTGCCAACTCGGAATTGGATTCGATCGGCAACTTCATTCAATGCAGCATTTTCTTTGGCGATGTCAATCGCGCTCGCGTCGGTATCGCAGGCTTCGATTCGCGCTGCGGGAAACAGCTTTGCGGCAGTTATCGCGAGAACGCCGGTGCCAGTTCCCACGTCGAGAAAACTACCGCCCTCGAAACTTTTCTCGATTGCTTTCAAACAGAGTCGCGTGGTTTCGTGAGTACCGGTGCCGAAAGCCATGCCGGGGTTGATGCGAATGACGATCGTGTCAGAACCCGGAGCGGTCGCGATCGGATCATCCGACACGCTTGGTTTACTTGATCCGGTCGCTATCCCGATTTGTCGGGATTCGGACACCCAGGGCGGCGCGACTATAAAACGCCCGACTGCAACCGGCCGCCAATTTTTCTTCCATTCCTCTAACCAATCTCGATCTGCAATCTGCCCTGATTTTACGCGCACAAAACCGTCAGCGGTGAAATGGTAGATGCGGAGTGCGTCAACAAGTTTCGCATTTATATTCTTTTGATCTATTGGCGCCTCAAAGTAACCAGTGATGCGCAGGTCATCGCCCGCATCCTCAGTCTGCGTGCCGACAGCGCCCGCCTCCATCAGACCATATTCGATCGCCTCGCGGACATCCACGCGCGCGGTTACTTCTGTCGTGTACCACTGCTTTGGGCTCATCGGCCGATTCCCATCTCATCCAGCAGATTTGTTCGCTCGCGCCAACCGGCCTCGACGCGCACAAATAATTCCAGATGACAGCGATGCCCGATTAATTTTTCAATGTCGTGACGGGCGCGCATGCCGATCTGCTTCAGCCGCTGCGCGCCACGGCCGATGATGATTTTCTTCTGCGACTCGCGTTCGACGAAGATTGCGCAATAAATGCGGGTGAAGTCATCACGCACGTCTTCCCACTTCTCTGTGACTACCGCGGCGACATACGGAATTTCTTCGCCGGTCGTCTCGAGAATTTTTTCGCGCACGATCTCTGCGGCAATTGACCGCAGTGGTTGATCGGTAAGCTCATCTTCCGAAAAAAGTGGGGCTCCGGCAGGCAGATGTCCGATTATCTCGTCAAGAAGCGACTTTAACTGGTCGCCTTTCAAAGCCGAAATCGGAACTACGCCTTGGAACTCGATCTGCTTCTGATACCACTCAATCAAAGCCAGCAGTTTCGATTTATCTTTCAGCTTGTCGGTTTTATTCAGCAGCAACAAGGCCTGCTTACCCGATTGCTTAACCAAATCGAGCACAAATTGATCGCCGCTGCCGGTCGAGACCGATGCGTCGCGAATCAAGCAGACCAAATCGACCCCCAAAAGCGCATCGTGTACGGCCGCCATCATGCGGCGATTCAATTCATAACCGGGCTTATGCACACCCGGCGTATCGACGAGAACGATCTGTCCGTCAGGTCGCGTAACGATGCCGAGAATTTTGAAACGAGTGGTTTGTGGCTTGTTGGAAACGGCGGCAATCTTTTCGCCGACCAAGCGGTTCAGCAAAGTCGATTTGCCGGCATTGGGTCGTCCGATGAGCGCGACGTAGCCGGCGTGAAAATCGGAAAGCAGAGACCAAGAGACTCTTTCGTTCACGCGCCCCCTATAATATCAAGAGTGCCTTTTGCGGTTTTCAAGCAGATTTGTGAAATCATTTAAGATCTCAGGAGACTCGAGGACGTCGGCGAACTGTTGAATCCAATTTCGCATGCGAGCTACGTCCAGATTTTCATGCACGTCTAGGAGTGTATCAATGTCGATGAGATCGCGCTTCCGATGGGCTATGGCTTTTAGAATGATTAAGTCCTCAGGCGTTGCCACGCGGAGAATAGTGCCGCCGATATTGAACTCAAGTGCGCGATCGAGAACTTCGCGCTCAAGTGGTAGGGCGCCGAGTGAAACGTCGATCCCGATCTCGGATTCCGCGTGACGGAGCAGAAGCACGCGGTTGCGTCTCGCGAAACCGATCGGGTCTGAAATTCGCGCTTGAAATCCGAAAGCCTGACCGGAATCGACAAAAGCTTCGGCGTTGTCCAAATCAATCCAAGCTACGGCGTCAATATCCTGCGTGGCGCGCGGCTGTGACACCAAACTAACTGCCACGCCTCCGATTATTGTGTAGGGAACCTCTTGGTGATTGAACCAACGCACGAGAGCTGAAAGCACCTGCAACAGTTCTCTCGGTTGTTTCATTTCAGGCATGAAGCTTGGCTTTTAGTAGAACCCAACGGGCGCGGACGATTTCGACATCTTTGGACGATTCAGCTTGTGGAAATACCGCTCCGGGGTTGAAGAGCGTCATCAGTTGCTTCATGCGCACTTGAGGAGGCGTTGTCCTGGCTTCGTCGACGATGAAGCGATTGACGGCTTCCCATCGTGCCTTGAACTCGAGCGCTTGCTTTTTGGACATCGATTCCACGGCACTAGTTTATCACTCAGACCACCAGTTGACACGACTCACCTTTACGTGAACCCCTTCAACGGCTGGCCGAAAGTGAACTCGATCAGGTGTCCGTCAGGATCGCGAATCGTCGTGAAGTATCCCACGACACCGCCAATATCAGTCGGCGGATCGACGAGAAACTGTCGCGAACGGGCGAGTTGGGCGATTCGATCGACTTCCTCGCGCGCATCACATTGAAATCCAAAATGATCGAGGCGTGCAGTCACTTCGTCCTGCACCATGACTAGAACGAAGGTCGGATTTTCGCCTTGTGCGACAGGTGGTCCAAGCCAGACGTTGTGTCGTCCTTCTTTGCGGCGATCGCGCACGATCGATAGACCGCAGATGGTCGTGTAGAAGTCAACCGATCGATCGATGTCGCTAACGTTGATGGTGATATGCGTCCAGCGCGGCGGCATTTTTAGGTTGCGGCGGGCAAGCCTTTGCGCGCCACGTCCGCCAACACATCACAAAAACGATCGAGTTCCCAAAGTGTCGTGTAAAGGTTTGGCGTGATGCGAATGCCAACAAACTCTTCGTGCGTGATTGGCGTGGTGAAGATGTGATGCTTGCTGAAAAGATAGCTGCCAATCTTTCCCTGATCGAGTCCCTCGACTTGAACGTTGGCGATCGCGCACATCTGGTTCGGATCGAATGAAGTATTGAAGCGAATCTTGGGCACGTCCTTTAATTTATCCATCCAGTAGCGCGACAAGTAACGCAGCCGCGCTTCCTTGCGTTTGCCGCCGATGCCGTTGTGAAACAAAATCGATTCGCCAATCGCGAGCTTCGGCGCTGCTGAGTGCGTGCCGATCTCTTCAAACTTGCGAATGTCGGCTTTCTGTTTATCTTCAGCGGCAAACAGCGGCCAAATTTTCGCGATCTTGTCGCGCTTCACATAAAGCAGGCCCGTTCCCTTGGGCGCGTACAGCCACTTGTGCAGCGAGGTGCCGAAATAATCGCAGTCGAGATCCTTCTGCTTAAAATCGCACTGTGCGAATGAGTGTGCGCCGTCGACGATCGTTTCCACGCCATGACGCCGCGCCATTTGACAGACAGCTTTAACGGGCGTGATTTGACCCGTGATGTTTATTTGATGAGCGATTTGAATCAGCTTTGTGCGCGGTGTGATCGCTCTTTCGAAAGCCGCGGTGATTTCTTCGATGTTTTTCGGTGGAATTGGAATTTTTATCAAGTTGAGCTTAATGCCTTCGCGCTGTTCGCGTTGGCGAATGGTCGTGAGCATGCGCCCGTAGTCTTGCGTCGTCGTCAGTACTTCATCGCCTGATTTCAAATCCATGCCAAGCAACAACGTTTCGAGCGATTCGGAAGCGTTGCGCGTGATCGCGATCTCCGACGCGTCGCAGCCGAACAATTCCGCCAGTCCCGTGCGAATCGTTTCGCATTGCGGCTCGAGAATCTGCCACATGGTGTACGCCGTCGCGTCTTCCTGTTGCCAGATGTAGCGCACCAGGGCTTCGGTGACGAGACGCGGGCTCGGTGAAACGCCGCCGTTGTTCAGGTTGATAATTCCGCGCGTGACGGTGAAGCCATTCTGAATGGTCGACCAGTAGTCTTCATCGGCGGCGACCTGCTCGGGTGAAAGATGCGCAATCGATTTCGTCGCGGCTTGCACGTCTTTCAACAGCGACGCGACGGTTGATGATGATAATGCCGCGAGCCCGAGAGACTTGCCGGCCAGCGACAGAAAGTTGCGTCTGGGGAATTGATTCATGCGTGGACGCCTCTTGCGAAGTAAATTTGAACCACAGAGGACACAGAGAAAAAACTCGATTTGAAAAATGCAAATTGCAAAATGAAAATTGCAAATTACCGAAAGTCGACGGCGAACGATCCAAATTGAAATTTGCACTTTGCAATTTTCAATTGTTTCTTGCTTCTTCTCTCTGTCCTCTGTGGTGAATTGTTGGTCATGCCGGCATTGCGACTTCGTATCCGGCTTTGATCCAGGCAGCGGTGCCGCCTGTTACATTCAGTAAATTGGTGAACCCAATTTGTCGAGCGATGCTGGTTGCGGCGCTTGATCGATAACCGCCGGCGCAAATAATCGCCGTGGGCCCATTGCTGTTCAGATTTAGCTTCGCGAGCGATTCGCGAAATTTTACCAGCGGCGCCGAGATTGCTCCCGGCGCATGGCCGCCGTTGTATTCGGCAGGGCGGCGCACGTCGATGAGTTGCAGTTCAGGTTTTGATTTCAGTAAATCGTTCAACTCTGCGACGCTGATCTGCGGCACTTGGGCCGTTTCAAATCCGGCCGCGCGCCAGCCATCGACTCCACCGGCAAGGTAACCGCTGACTCGCTCCAAACCGACACGCGCCAAGCGTACCTGAGTTTCCTCGATCTCCTTTTCGGTGTTCGCGACAATCAGCAGCGTCGCGGTCAGTGGAATCAAGGATCCAGCCCATGAAGCGAACTGTCCGCCCAAGCCGATATTGAGTGAACCGGGGACGTGGCCCGCGCCAAACTGCTCGGCATTGCGCACATCGAGCACGACACATCCATGCCGACTTCCGTCGCGCACTTGTTCGGGCGACAAGGCTTTCGGTTGAGGCAGATGCTCGAGCGCCTCCGCACCCGAGCGATTGATTTCGGCGTCTTTGGAAAAGTACGCCGGCGCTTCCGGCAGATCGGTTGTCATCAGCGCGATGAACTGATCTTTGGTCATCGGCTGCAACGCGTAATTGAATTTTCTTTGATTACCGATCGTTGATGAAGTCTCGGTCGAAAGATTTTTGCCGCACATCGATCCGGCGCCGTGCGCCGGAAAAACTTCGACTGCATCATCGAGCTTCAGAATCTTTTCGTGCAGGCTGTCGTACATCATCGCCGCCATCTGCTGGGGCGTGAAGCCTTTGCCGCCTGCAAGATCGGGACGGCCGACATCGCCAATGAATAACGTGTCGCCGCTTAAGAGTTTCCTGGCATCGGGAGCGCGGGCGTCCTTACCCGCATCATGCGTCACCAGGACGCAAATACTTTCGGGCGTGTGTCCCGGCGTCTCCAAAATTCGGAGCCGAACCTTCCCGATAGGGAGTTCATCGCCGTCTTTCACCGCGAGATGATCGATCGTGGCTTTCGCTTCTTTGCCAAAGACAATTTGCGCTCCCGTGCGCGCCGCCAGTTCGCGATGGCCGCTCACAAAGTCAGCATGCAAATGTGTTTCGATG
>DASQYL010000185.1:0-3733 GCA_035639235.1 Pyrinomonadaceae bacterium
GCGCGAGACACTCCTCGTAGATTGTAGTCAATTTTAGGAAACGATAGCTCATATTGATCAAGCGGCTGAATTGGAAAGGACGCTCAAGAGCACTTGAACCGAGGTTAACACAAGCCGGCAACTCATCGAAGGCAGCATAAAGGCTGATGGTGGTTAATTCGACGTGGCACGCGCATCTTGCGCGGGGCCCATGGGCGCGGGACGCCCGTCCACTCTTAATCAGGCCGCTACTCTTAAGATTTCTTCCATGCTTTGATCTGCTGCACGACCACGTTCACTTGCTCTTCGGTCAATTCCGGATAAAGCGGCAGGCTGAGAATTTCGCGCGCGGCCGCCTCGGTTTCAGACAGAGGCATGCAGATACTGAGTTGCCGATAGGCAGGTTGTAGATGCACGGGCACAGGATAGTGGACCAACGTGCCGGTGCCTTGTTGTCGCAGGTAGTCGCGAAGTTCATCCCGAGCGGTCGTGCGCACGACGTATTGATGATAAACGTGGGTAGCTCCACTGGCAGTTTCGGGAAGCTTAAATGCATCAAGGTCCGCAAGTTCCGTGCTATAGATACGCGCGAGATTTATACGCAGGCTATTATTCTCATCGAGGTGACGCAGTTTCACGACCAGAATCGCGGCCTGTAATTCATCGAGCCGGCTGTTCACGCCCGCGCTTTCGCTGATATATCGTTGCTCCCAGCCATACTGTCGCAAACGCCGAACGCGTTCAGCCAGAACTGCATCGTTGGTGACTACCGCGCCGCCGTCGCCGAGAGCTCCAAGGTTTTTCGTCGGATAAAAACTGAATGCGGCAAGGTGGCCAAAAGTCCCCACCTTGCGATCCTGCCAGAGAGCGCCATGTGCCTGAGCGCAATCTTCTACTACGTATAGTCCATGTTGAGCTGCGATTTCAACGATGTCGGTAATGCGTGAGGGTTGGCCGTACATGTGGACCGGTACGATGGCTTTGATCCGTCCCCGATAGTTGGCGATGGCGTCCGCGAGTTTTTCGACATTCATCGTGAAAGTCGCAGCGTCGATATCGACGAGCAGCGGTGTGGCGCCGCATTGCTCAATCGCTGCGACGGTGGCGCCGGCCGTATGCGAAACCGTAACCACACCGTCGCCCTGCCCGACGTCACAGGCGCGCAATGCCAAATAGAGAGCGTCGGTTCCGTTCCCCACTCCGATCGCGAAACGCGAGCCAAGATAATTGGCGAACTCAGTTTCGAATGCAGTGACTTCCTGGCCAAGGATGTACCAGCCAGTCTCGAGCACGCGCTTAATCGCGCCGTCGATTTCGTCTCTGTGCGACAGATAATTCGCGAGCGGATTGCTTTGAGGTATGGAAAGCGGCACGCTGATCGAGAACTTATTGTTATAGATAATGTTCCAATTGGGGCTTGAAAAAATTGAGCGTCAACTCCAGGCCTTCTTTCAAGTGAACACGCGGCTGCCAGCCCAGAGTTTCCGAGATGCAACTATAGTCTGCGTAATAATCGCCAATATCAATTCGCTTGCGATTGGCGGGAAAAGAACGAAGTTCAAAGCGGCCTTCGCCGCCATTTGCGGCCACCAGCAGTTCGGCCAGTTCCTTCAAAGTAATCGCGCGTTCTCCGCCGAGATTGAAGGTGCGGCCATTTGCACTTTCGCTGGCCGCCGCCGACAGCAGAGCGTCAACCGCGTCGTCGACAAAGGTGAAGTCGCGCAATTGTTGCCCGTCCCATACTTCAAAGGGCTGCCCCTGGCTTATTAGCCTGATCCAGACTCCCAGAAAAGTTTGACGCGCGTCTTTGATTCGCATTCGCGGCCCGTAGGTATTAGTGAGCCGGAGCGCCGTCGTGCGAATGTCGTATGCGTCGTTGTAGAGAATGTGATACCACTCGCCGGCCATCTTGTTGATTCCGTTTACATCCACCGGCTGCAACAAATGTTTTTCATCGACCGGAAGATAATCAGGCCTGCCGTACATTTGCCGCGTGCTGGCAAATACAACTTTGATTCCGGGATTGTGCTTGCGGCAGGCTTCGAGTATCGACAGTTGCGCCAGGCAGTTGATTTCCAGATCTGTGTAAGGATCTTCCATCGAATCCATGTGGCTGGTTTGTCCGGCGAGATTGAATAGGTAGTCGCGGCCCTGGACCAGGTAAGCCATGCTGTGCCGGTCGCGCACATCCGCGATGTTCACCTGCAGGCGGTCTTCCAGTCCATCGATGTTGAAGAGATTGCCGCCGTACTCAGGAATCAAACTGTCGACGACTGTGACTTCGGCGCCATAGTTCACCAGACAGCGGGCCACGTTCGAGCCAATGAAACCCAAGCCTCCGGTGATTAGTACGCGGCTGCCTTCAAACAGGCTGGTGTAATTCATGTCCTCCTACAGACCTGCTTAGGTTCGGCGATGCCACCGATGCGATTAGACAACCTTCGTCCCGGAACCTGAGGAAACCATTCGCATCTGTTGCCAATGAAACTCAAAGTTACGTGGTTGCGGGCGCCACAGAGATCGCGTTGACGATCTGCTCCAATTCTGTGGCGGTAAGTTCCGGATACATCGGTAGGCTGACGACCTTGGCGGCCACGCGCTCGGTTACGAGCAGGGGATTATCGATTTTGTAATCATCGTACGCTGGTTGACGATGCAACGGCACAGGATAATGGATTCCGGTGGCGATGCCATCGCTCTTGAGCGCCGCCTGCAGCGCTTCGCGATCGCCGAGCCGCACCACGAAAAGATGCCAAACCGGTTCGGCGTGTTCCGAGACCACAGGGAGGTGCAGGTCTCCGCCCGACAGTGTCTCGAAGTAAAAATCTGCGTGACGGCGCCGGGCTTCGTTCCATTCATCCAGGTGGCGGAGCTTGACGCGCAGGATCGCAGCCTGCATGCCGTCGAGACGGCTGTTGACGCCTTCCATCTTGTGTGTGTACTTCTCGAGCCGGCCATGGTTCGCCAGCATGCGAATCCTTTCGATTAAATCCGCGTCGTTACTGACCACGGCACCCGCGTCCCCATAAGCGCCTAAATTTTTTCCCGGATAGAAACTGAAAGTCGCTGCGTCCCCCAGCGAGCCGACCCGCCGGCCGCGCCAGCGCGCGCCGTGCGCCTGAGCCGCGTCTTCGATCACTTTCAAACCGCGACGCTCGGCGATTCGCATGATTGCATCCATGTCACACGGCTGTCCGTAGAGATGAACCGGAACTATCGCTTTTGTGCGCGGTGTGATTGCCGGTTCGATCAAAGACGGATCCATCAACATCGTGTCTTCTTTGATGTCGACGAATACCGGTCGCGCGCCGGTCATAGAAATCGCTTCTGAGGTAGCGATGAACGTGTGCGCGACGGTGATGACTTCGTCGCCTGGGCCAATGCCCATCGCCCGCAGTGCTAGATAGATCGCATCGGTTCCGTTGCCTACGCCGACACAGGCTTTGACCTCGCAGTAAGCGGCGAAGTCGGCTTCAAAGTCGGCGACTTCTTTTCCGCCGACAAAAGCGGACCGTTGAATTATGTCGTTAATTGCCGCATCGATCTCCGGCTTAATCGAATCGTATTGCGCATTCAGATCTACCAGTCGAATCATTTCAGTTTGGTTCCTTCTTTAAATTTGTTTTCGATCTCGGCCGTGTTATCAGGCGATCGCGGCGCGCGCCCATTCAATCATCTCTTCCAACGTCGCAAACAAAACATCCGGCCGGTGTGCCGCCAGACGATCTGCAGTGCGCAAGCCGAAGGCGACCGC
>DASQYL010000186.1:0-5635 GCA_035639235.1 Pyrinomonadaceae bacterium
CAAACTGAAACGTGGCTGCGGGAGTACAACGAAGAGCGGCCACATGAAGCTCTGGGACACCTGACGCCCAGAGAATATCCGTTAACCCAAACTGCGGAAGTCTCTACTTATGACTGGTCCTAAATTAGGGAGGGTTACAAATCCACCAAAAAGCTCGAATATTGACGCCCGCACGACGGGATCGAGTCATTCATCGAAGTATGGAAGCTTGATGCTTGCAAAGAGAAGGATAAGCGGCCGAAAGCTCCTGAAACCCTGGGTTCAGGGCCGCCGACTTTCCCGCCATTCCCATGCCTTCTAACTGAATAGTCATAACGGATGAGGAATGCAAACTACCCAGCAATCCTTATTATCTATGAGCTCTTTAACACTTGAGGTTTAACTAACGAGAAAAGCTTGCAGTAAGCCAGTGTTAAGTCTATGCTGCGCAGCCTGGAAGGTCCTCTAGCAATACGCGTGTCCTTCCGGATGTTGGAATTCAGGCACACTAATATTATCTAGCCAGTGATGTCGATCATTGGCGTAGGATTTTGTATTTGGTTTTCGCGGACCGAACCGGCTAGAACAGCGTTAGAATATCCAACGCGACTTTAGCTAGCGATGGCAACTCCACCGACTGTGTCTCTGCAACTGGTGGAGTCTCCGTTTGCCCCGGCGCAGCCGAATCATTGGGGATTGCTTGAGCAGCGGTGCAGGGGGGCGTGTCCATGATCCCTGGAGCAGGACAATCGGCAAGAGCGGTAAGCCCGAACGCGAACAATAGAACGACCGCAGCGCCGAGTGTTTTTAAGTTCGGCATGTTTTTTCTCCTTAGCTAGATGTCTTGGCTTTGCGAATGTGTTAAATGAGCATCGAGAAGCAGTCTCCAAACGCGGATAGACCGCCAGCTCTCGTTGCAGGCAGTTTATCACCGACGAAGAAAGTGAGGCCTCACATGAAGTTAGCGACTCAATTAGCGACGGCTGGAGTAATCAATAAACCTGCGCCGATCAATCAGGTGGTGCAATGCTGTGGCCTGGCGAAAGAATTGGAAAAGGCCGGTGAATACGAGGCCGCGTGTGAAACATTGGTCGTCTTTTGGCCCGACCGATTAGGCGCGCCGAGTGTCAAGGACCTAAGTGAAGAAGACAAAGCCGAAGTCTTACTCAGGGTGGGAGTTCTTGCCGGTTGGCTGGGCAGCACTCATGGCAGCGGCGCTCAGGAGCAGGCTAAGAATCTATTGACCCAAAGCCTCGAATTGTTCCAGCGACAGCAGCAACTAAATCGAGTGGCCGAAGTCCAGTCTGAACTCGCCTTGTGCTATTGGCGCGAAGGCGGATTCAATGAAGCTCGCGCTAATCTCACTCAAGCGTTAGGACGAATAACAAATCAGGATTGCGACTTAAAGGCAGCGATTCTCATTCGCGCTAGCCAAGTCGAGAGAAAGGCCGGTTGTCTTAACGACGCGATGAGACAGTTAGAAACGTCTGCTCCGCTCGTGGAACGATCTCTTGATCCCGCATTGCGTGGGACCTTTCATAATACTCGCGCGGCTGTGTTGGAGGAGTTGGCAGACAAAGATAACCGTGATGACTATCTAGATCGCGCATTGGTTGAATACACTGCCGCGAGCGTTAACTTTGAAGAAGCCGGGCATGTTCGCTTTCAAGCTCGCGTCGAAAACAATCTCGGTTATCTCTATCAAAGCATCGGCAGGTTTCCTGAAGCTTACGAACACATCAATCGGGCGCGCGACATCTTTCTCTCGCTTGGCGATGAAGGGCACGTCGCACAGGTTAATGACACGCGGGCGCGGGCCCTCATTGCTGAAGGCCGTTATAACGAAGCGGAGCGCTATGCGCGGTCCGCGGTCAAAACGCTGGGACGCGGTGACGAATGTTCCTTGTTGGTCGAGGCGCTCACGACTCACGGAACTGCGCTGGCGCGTCTCGGGAGGTTTACGGCGGCGCGCGCGGAATTTGATCGGGCCATCGCAGCCGGCGAGAACTGCGGCGACCTCGAAGGCGCGGGTCGCGCAAGGCTGGCAATTCTCGAAGAGTTATCGAACCAAACGACGGCCAGCGAAATGGCAGCGATTTACAGGTCTGCGTTTGAGATTTTGCGGAACTCTCAGGACCCTTCAGCGACACGGCGGCTGCTAGTCGCGACCACGACGGTCATCAATGCATTCGCGGCCACCCAACCTCAAACGGCGCCCGATCTCAAAACCTGGGAGGGCTTTTCGCTGCGAAAAGAGTTGCGCGCGATCGAAAAGGATTTGCTCGAGAGAGCATTGCGTGATGCTGGCGGGTCAGTCAGCATCGCGAGCCGTCTGCTCGGCTTCAAGCACCATCAGAGCCTGATTTCGTTAATAAATACCAGACACAAAGAGTTACTCAAAGCGCGCTCGGCAGTGCGGAGAAGACGACGGCCGATGATGATGAAGCCGAAACCGCGGAAGTTGACCACACTCGGCGCGAAACCCGAAGCCAGACAAGTTTCGGTCTTGCATGTTGACGACAACCGCGACGTCGCAGATGTCGTCAAGGATCTTCTACGTGCGAAAGAGATGGACGTCGACTGGTGTGGAAACGGATTTACTGCATTGAAAATCCTCACGGGCGATGCTCGTTTTGACGCGATCATCGTTGACAACGATTTGCCGGGTCTCAACGGAGTGGAACTGGTGCGGCGCGTCCGAAAAATCACGCATCGGCGCAAAACACCGATCATTATGTTGTCGGAAGATGACGTTGAAACGGAAGCCTGGCGCGCAGGGGTCAAAGAGTTCTTACGAAAGCCACAAGACATTGAGCGAGTATCGTCAACAGTCATGCGCTTGGTGAGTGCATAAAGGAAGAGGTTAGTCGTTAGAAGTATGGACCGTGGTGATACTGCTGATAGCTTAGTGTTCCTAAGCCGTGTACTCACCGTCCGTCCGCACGATCGCTAGCTCGACAAATCTCTGCGTCACCTCTGCCTGAACCCCATACTCGCTGGGCTAATCGAGAGGGGGACGACTCCGATGGCCGCTAACTGATGGGCGGTGAGCGCACCTTTCCTTGCTGCGGTAGCAAACCTCAGGTCAGTTTCCTGCAGAATAAAGAGAGCAGCCCCCAAAGCGACGATCTGCTGTGCGCGACTTGTCTCTCGACATGGGAGTTTCGTCGGGTAGTCTGTGCAAATTGTGGCGAGGAGCGCCCGACAAAACTCGGTTACTTTCATTCACCTGAGTTCGAGCACGTGCGTATCGAAGCCTGTGATTCCTGCCTGCACTGTATAAAAGGGGTGGACCTTACTCGCCTCGGACATGCTGAAGCATTGGTCGATGACATGCTTCGAACGCCCACACTGATTGTTGAAGGTGAGCAGAGCACGCCCACGCTGGAGGGCGTGCGCGCCTGGGCCGAGGCGATGCCTAATGCGCGGCTGCTCTTAATATCGAACTCAGGACATTTCCCGCAGGTTGAGCGCCCTGATCTTTTCTTCCCGTCCGTGGAGCGGTTCTTGAGAGGAGCGTGGCCTACAGGAGCAGTGGCCGGGCGGACTGGTGCTGTGAGGTGAGCGGCGAAAGCGTTTGCCCGACTGGGTTAAGAACCGTAACCTTTACGTTCCTCTCGCGGACATCCGTCTAACAACGGCATGCGGCAGACTCGCCTGCAGCACCCCAATCTTGTTCGTTGATAGAAACGCGGGTGATGGCGCATCATGTTCGCCGTCGACGACATTGATGAGACGCTCTCGAGGCTGAGCAAGCGCGGCGCGCAGCTCGTCGGCGAAGTGGTCCAGTACGAAGATGCGTATCGACTCTGCTACATACGCGGACCCGAAGGAATTCGTATTGGGTTTGCCGGGATACTCGGGTGACGGGTTCCGAATGTGAAAGTACGGTCGTGTACGCCAATGCAGCAAAGCGAAGCGGTGTGAGAAAAAAAGAAAAGTCGGACAAGTTTACGCGATACAACTGTCCCATACGCCCCAAGCCTACAGAACGGAAGCAAGCAGTCGAATTGCCTGAATAACCAGACGATTACTACGTCTCCTCAGTCGAGAAAGGATCTCTGTACGGGTGGCTGCTCATGAGATTAGTTTTGAATTGAAGCTTCGGCGACTCGCTTGACCCTTGTGCGTTTTCATTGTAAACAAGCCTGCGCTTCAGCCGCGCGGTCAAGCTCATTCAATGGCTCACAAATATCTATTCTTTGACGATTATTCCGAAGGGGCGCATCCGCGGATTTTGGACGCCCTGGCGCGCACTAATTTACAGCAGGAACCCGGATACGTGATGGATTCGTTCGCCATCGAAGCGAGGGAATTCATTCGACAGAGGTTCGGCGTTCCGGACGCTGACGTTCATTTTGTCTCGAGCGGTACCCAGGCAAATCTGGTCGTCTTGTCCGCGATGCTGAAGCCGTATGAGTCGGTGATCGCGGCAGATTCCGGGCACATCAATCAACATGAAACGGGCGCGATCGAGGCGACGGGACACAAGATTAATACGGTCTTGGGTGATCAGGGAAAAATCCGGCCGAACGAAATTGATGACGTCCTCGAGGCGCACAATTTCGATCAAATGGTCCTGCCACGCGCAGTGTACGTCTCCCAGTCAACTGAGCTGGGAACGGTTTACACCAAGGCAGAACTATCGGCGTTGTCAGCGAAATGCAAGGAGCGCGGGCTCGATCTTTATGTCGATGGAGCGCGACTAGGAGCGGCGCTGACTTCCGCCGCGTGCGATCTCGACCCCGAGACTCTCGCGCAATTGGTCGATGTATTTTATGTCGGCGGCACCAAGAACGGCGCGCTGATTGGCGAAGCAATTGTAATTGTCAATCCGGCGCTTAAAGCAAATTTTCGTTTCAACTTGCGGCAACGCGGTGCGCTGCTCGCAAAGGCTCGAGCAGTCAGTATTCAGTTTCAGGAGTTGTTTCGGGACAGCCTCTACTTCGACATCGCCAGACATGCTAACGACATGGCCCAGCTACTGGCCCAGGGCATCCGCGATTGCGGTTACGAAATCTTTGTTGAGGCGCCGACGAACCAGGTATTCCCGATCTTTTCTGAGGCAGTGATCCAGCGCCTGCAACAGGATTATGGATTTCACGTTTGGGAGAAATTCGATCAGCAGAGTTCCGTGGTGCGGCTGGTGACGTCGTGGGCGACGGAAGAGAGCGCTGTGGATGAGTTTCTACGTGCCCTAAAAGCCTGTCGCTAACGCCCAATTCGATGTGGCGCGCATCTTGCGCGTGGCCCCACGGGCGCGGACGCCCGTGCCACCCACTCTCAAATTGGTACGGCACCTGATTTCCTCTTCTTGCGCCATCCGCAGTTAAGCTCTACGATCTTGATTGGCGCGCACCATGGTGATCAAGAAGGCCAACGATCTCAAATCCAGCGAGATAACCGACGAAAAAGTTTATCTCAACCGACGGCTCTTTATGCGGGGAGCTGTCTTGGCCGGTTCGGTGGCCGCGACTGGTTTTATCTACCGCAAGTTAAATCCACCAGCGTCGGAGATTCCTAAAGGCCAAACCATCCAGGTTGTCGAGAACTATTCGACGACCGACAGCGCCAACGGACTCAACACGACTGAGGCGCGGACGTCGCTCGAAGACATCCCCAATTACAACAACTTCTACGAGTTCTCAACCGAGAA
>DASQYL010000187.1:0-5626 GCA_035639235.1 Pyrinomonadaceae bacterium
CGCTAGCGAAGCCAAGGCCGAAGCAAAGGCCGAAAGCGCCAAGCCGGAAGCCCCCAAGCCCACTCCGGAAAAACAATAACAAGATCTCAGGCTCGCAGTTCATCTGCCGACGGCAATGAGAGCCAACACGCCTGAACGAAACGTACTTCGTTCAATTTTGACAACCCGCTGAACTGCCGTGCAGTGCGGCTCGCTCTGGAAATGCTTTTTATCTTCGAGCGGCGTGACGGAATTCAGCAGTAATCCCTGAGGAGGGAATAATGTCCAAGCATTTAAAGAATGTCGCCATCAAAGCATTCGCTCTCGCGTGTGCCGCTGGCCTGTCGCTTAACGGATTCGCGCTGGCAGCCGGCGCCTCAGCCAGAGTCAACGCGAAGTCCGCCGGGACGACCGTTGCTCTGCCCGCAGTCCCTGACCCGTCGCCTGATCCGGCCAAGCCCATGGGCAATCCTGCCAAAGACAACATGTCGATGCAGAGCGGCCAGGGCAAGCGATATGGCCAGCCGGGATTTGTGGGCGAGGCGATTAATCTCAATGTCGTCAATGCTGACATCCGCGACATTCTCAACTACATCACCGAGCAGTACGGAATCAATTTCGTGATCGACAATTCCGTAACGGCAGTGCCGGTGACGGTGAATGTTCAGGATGTTCCGTGGAACATCGCGCTGGACATGATCCTGAAAGCGAACCGTTTGGGCATCGACGTCAATGGCAATATTTTGCGCGTTGCAACGACTGAGACGCTCGCCAAAGAAGCCGACACGATGCGGCTCATGAAAGATTCGCAGTTGAGCAACTCGCCCCTTATCACCGAATTGGTGCGATTGAATTATGCGCGCGCCTCGGGCACGTTGGCCGGCGCCGCGGGCTCCACTGGAGCATTTGCGGGCGGCGCAACCAATCTGAGTTACAGCGGCGGTGCCGGCGGCGACCTATCCGGCGGCGGCGGTGACCAGGGAATTCTGCCGATCATCAAGCGCCGTTTATCGCGGCTTGGCTCGGTTGAGGTGATGGGCCAAAGCAACTCTCTCATCATCACCGACGTGAAAGAAAACGTCGAAGCGATTCGTCAATTGATCGCGATTCTCGATCAACCTGAACCGCAGGTTGAGATCGAAACGCGCATCGTGATCGCACAGCACAACTTCAGCCGCGACCTCGGTGCGCAGCTTTCGCTTGGGGTAGTCAATTTGGGCACCGGCGGCCTGGCCAATGTCTCGACGCTGCCTGCAAGTGGATCGACCGGCGGCAGCGGCGGCTCGGGCGGTTCCGGCGGTGGTTCGCAGGGAGCGACTTTAACGGCTGGTCCGAATCCTTTCAGCGTGTTTGGCGGTTTGGGAAACACGGCTATGCCGCTCAACAATCTTCGTTCGGCCGCGGCTACGACTGTCATTGGCCTGACGACCGGGTTATTTGGAACTGCCCAAATCAGCGCTCTGATTAGCGCTGCCGAAAATCGAGGTGAAGTCAAAACAGTTGCGACTCCGCGGGTGACTGCTCTGAACAATCGTCCGGCGCAGATCGAAAGCGGTTCGCAAATCCCGGTGCAGACGACTCAAGCAGCGGGTGGCACCGCCGTCGTCACGACCACCTTCGTTTCGGTTCCGTTGCGTCTTTCAATCACCCCGCAAATTACGGACGCCGGCACAGTGGTTCTCCGCGTTACGATCGAAAACAACACTGTCAACACCGGTATCGCCGTCGGCGGCGTTCCCGGCATCGATACTCAGCGCATGCAATCCGAAGTGCTGGTTCCAGATGGCGGCACCACCGTCATGGGTGGCGTGCTTGCCGATTCCGAAGCAACGCAAAGACAGCGCACACCCGGTGTTGCCAGCCTGCCGATAATCGGCAACATGTTCAAGCGCAAACTCGTGACCAAGGACTCAACCGAAATTTTATTCTTCATCACGCCGCATATTTACCGGCCCGATTACTTCGGCCACCCGATGGCGAACAAGCCTTCGGACGGCCCGCGCATGACCAGCGTGCCGCAGCCGGTGCCGCTCGGCAATCCGCTGTCGAATTCGCAACCGAACGAACAGCAAGAGAAGCCGCAGGTTCCGTCGACTAACCCGCAGCCGAACGTTTTGGGCGCGCCGACCCAACCCGCGCCGAGTTCAGCCGGATCGGCGAGGCCTGATGCCGTCGGTGGCAAACGGCCCTAGCCCTTCGTGACGAGACTGTCCCCCAACTCCGGTGGTCTAAAGCGCAAGCCTGGGCCACCGGAATTTTTCCATAAAGACCTCAAGCAATGCTTCGATCGAATGAGAGTTTTTCACATGAATGCAGCACGGCTTAACAGAATTTTCTTTTGCAGTTTGATGTTCGCTATTTGCGTTTACGCCGGCTCGATGGCTCGATTGTCTGCGCAGACAAAAGCAGCCAACAACAAACCGTGGCAAGAATTGATTTCGACCGAGGGACGCTTCCGTGTGTTGCTCCCCGACACGCCGGACGAGCGATTCATTCCGGTTACCGGTCAAATCTTAACCAGTGACGTGCGCGTCTTTGTCGTTAAAAGCGACGTGGCAATCTATGCGGTAATTTTCGGTGAGTTGACGGACGAGGGCAGCGACCGCGAGGTGCAGAAAGCGATTCTTGATAACGGCCGCGACCACGCGCTCGCGGAAGGAAAGCTGCGACTGGTGAGCGAGAAGGATCTGAGCAGCGCCGGCACTCTCGGACGGCAATACATCATGGAAGACAGCGCATTCGTCATTAGGAATCGAGTTTATTTCAACAAGAACCGCGTATATGAGACGATATTCGTCAGCCCCGGGCTAAATGCGATGCCTCCGGCGCTGGTCCAATATTACGATGGGTTAGCTTCTAAATTTTTCAATTCCTTCAAAATAGGTATCTGAATGCGCGTCAGATTTGGTCGAAGCCACGCATCTCACCATCATGTTCAAACAAGCCCTGGAATCAATTGTCAACAATACCGACGACAGCCTCGGCGCATTAATCATGGGCGCGGACGGTTTGTCTGTCGAAAAAGTTTTTAATGACGAAGGCGCCGCCGCGAATCTCGATGTCGCTGCCGCAGAGTTCACGTCACTTGTGCGGAGCGCGGCGCGTTCCGGAAAGGATTTGGACCTCGGCGATTTGCGCGAGATGGTGGTTGCGTTAGCGAACGTGACATTCTTGATGCGTCTCTTCAGCAAAGACTATTTCGTCGTGCTGGCGATAAAGCCCGAAGGCAATCTTGGCCGCGGCCGATACGAGCTGCGCAAAGCAGAGCTAATGCTGGCCCACGAGTTCGCGAGCAGGTAAGGGCACGGCGCGTAGCAACCCAGATTTTGTTTAGAGGCGGGCGTTGCCCCGCCTTTTCTATTTGGGACAAGTGCGTGTCAGAATCGGGAGCGGTAGCGACCGGATCAAGTGATACCTTGAAAGCGTCCTTGATCCGGTCGCTACCGCTCCCGGTTCTGACACCCTTCTCACCAGTCGGATTCCGATCTAAACTACGCGCCGCTATGGAAACCATCGAATGTCCAAAATGCGGCGCCCCGGTTACGTACGATCCGAATTTCGCCACGACCGCGCACTGCTCTTATTGCCAAAGCCAGATCGCTTTGCCAAACACTTCGCGCCCCGAAGCCTTCATCATGCCGCAGATCGACATCACGATTGGCCCACAAGTCGCGCGCACCGCGTCGAGAGCGATTTACTTCGTGCTGCTTATTCCAATCATCATCGTCGTGATCGTTTTCGCCGGCGTGTTTGGCGCCATCACTCAAGTGAGACGTGCCCTGTCGCCACTGACCGGATTGCGCGATCAGCCCTTCGGTTCGCGCTCAGGCGACACGGGCAATGGCTTTGTCAGTCAGACGCTGAAGTTCGGCAGCGAAGGCATCGGTCCCGGCATGATGACCGACGCGCGCAGCATCGCCGTCGACGGTGACGACAACATCTTTATTGGCGAATACAGCGGCGGGCGAATTCAGGTCTTCAATGCGAACGGCAAATTCATCACGCAATGGACCGCCGATGCGAAAATGCCTCTGCGCGGTCTGGCAGTCGATCGCAAAGGCATCGTTTATGTGGTGCAACGCGGAACGATCACGCGCTATGACTGGAAGACCGGCACGACACTCGGCAAACTCTCTTATCCGGAGGGAGACGGATTCGATGATGTCACCGCTACGCCAGACGGCGGCATCGTGGCGGCATGGCAACGCGGTGACGATGACATTGTGCAATTCGATGCGCAGGGAAACATCAAACAAATAATCCGCAAAGCTATCAGCACACCTGCCGATCGCTCAGAGCTGAGCACACGTGTCGCCGTCGACGGGCGCGGGAATATTTACGGCCTCGGAAGTTTCACCAGCGCGGTTTTCAAATTCAGCCGCGATGGAAAATTCATGAACAAGTTTGGTGGACCAGGCCATCAGCCGGGACAATTCAGCGCCGCGAGCGCGATCGCGGTTGACGGCAAAGGCCGTGTCTTTGTCAGCGACATTTCAGGCGTGCAAGTCTTCGATTCAGACGGACGCTATCTGAACACTTTCAAACCCGACGGCCCAGCTTCGGGCATGACTTTCAACGATCACAACGAACTACTGATAGTCGCGCGCAAGCAAGTGATGAAATACACCCTGAATCAGTGATCGTCCTCGTCAGCCGTCGCGCGTTCGCGCGAGTGGCACGGGCGTCCTGCGCCCGTGACCCACGCGCAAGATGCGCGCTGCCGAAATTAGGGAAATCGAAGTATTTATGCTCGGGCCGCATAAAACCTCAGAAAGAAAGAGAATACGGGGGGAGAAAGCAGTAGAGTAGTAAGTACTAAAAAAATTAAGAGGACGATCGCCCCGATGAAAACTAAATCTGTGACATGGACTTTGGCATTTGGCATCGCTCTTATCGTAGTGGTTATTGCCGCGGGTGTGCTCACGCACAGCAATCGGCTGCTGGCGCGGAGCGATCAGTGGCAGCCGGCGAATGCTGATCAGTCGTCAACTAATCAGCCTGGTCAGACGGCGCTGGTGCGGGAGTATCTCGAGGGGATGCAGAAGCTGCGCAACTCGGTGATGACGCTGGAGGCGCGGGCGCAATTGCAGGCGGAGATGGCGCAGAAGCGCGCGCAACTGCGGGACTTGCGGCGGCGGACGCGTCTGGCGCGCGGCATTCTGCCGTTTGGACCGCCGCCGAGCGGTGCGAAGCGGACTGCGACGGCGAATGGTGATGGACAGAAGCTACAGAGTGCGCAGAGGTGCGAGGCTTGCAAAGCTATCATGGGGCAAGTGGCAGACCTCGCGAACACAAAGTTTATCCAGGATGTGCAGGCGGCGTATGAAGAGGTCTGTCTGAATGCGCAGAAAGCAGCCCTCTACTATAACGTCTGCGAGGATATGTATGACGATATGTACGCGATGACTGATGACTATATGTCGGACGCTTCGAAGGTTTGTGGTCAGGCGAAATTCTGTAATTATCCTTAATCAAGAGGTTGCGAATTAATCTTTTGTATTGAGCCGGTCGTCGACACGATGCTCAGCAGGCAAATCTTTCTAGTATCCGATTTTTGCTGCACCTCTCTTCCGCTCACATACTCAACTTCCATGAATCGCAGCCTGTTTGCCGTTGGCATTATCATTGCCATCGTTCAAAGCGTTCG
>DASQYL010000188.1:0-3671 GCA_035639235.1 Pyrinomonadaceae bacterium
GAAGGCTAGTGTCTTTCCGTCCGGCGCGATCTTGAAGTCTTCAACGTCAGATTTGTTATCGGACAGGTATGTGAATTTTTTCGTAGTGAGATCGATGTAGGCCAAGCGGCGAAAGTCAGAATCGTGGTCAGTGATGACATAGAGGCCTTTTCCGTCTTTTGCGAATTGTGGCGAATCGTAATACTCATCCGGCTTCTCTCTGGGTGACAGTAAAGTCTTCTCGCCGGTTCTCGGATCAACCAACCAAAGCGCACTCGTGGTGTTGGACGTGTAATCGATGAATGCGGCCTGCCGATCGTCGGGCGACCAGTCGTAAGCCTTGAAGTAAGTCCCGGACGATTGAGCAACCACATGATTCGTCTGAGGGTCGAGTGGGTTGATGACTGACAGGCTCACGCCTTTGCCGCCCGCTGGTGATGTGCTGAGAATGATCCGGTCTCCCGCATTGGACCAGACAGGCTCGGTGTTTCGCGACTTGCCGTCTGTGAGCAAGGTGCTCTTGTTCGTCTCGATGCTGAAGAGATACATCTGAAACTGTTCATTACCATTTGTATCTTGGTTGTAGACAAGATATTTCCCTTGCGGTTGGTAATAGAGATCGTAGACGCCGGTCGGAATGTTCAGCACCGGCTGAATCGCACCGCTCTCCGCCGCGACCCGGTACACGACAGTTGAATCACTCTTGAGATCCTTGATCCATATCTCGCGTTTAGACGCATCCCATCCTGCTACTGGCAAGCCATAGGCATTCGTCGTGTAACGCTGAGCCGCGCGAGCGAGCGAAGCCGGAATCTTGGGAACGCCCTCTGTTACAAGGTTTGGACCAGGAGCAACCTCATCCGCTTGAGCCGAAGTCGCTTGATGAGAGAGGACCAGAACTATTACTGCAAAAACAGCCGCAGCCAGGCAACTCCGATCTAACGAGAGCATTCGCGTCGAGCCGATAAATGAATTGAGTCTAATCACGATAATCCTTGTTAGTACGCGCAAGCGCGCACGAAACCCTCCTATAACCAATGAGTTTCCGGGCTGCCGTTCTCGATTCTCGGATTACACAATCCCCGATTCGTCAGCGCTTAGACAACTAGCACCTTCTCGGCTTCGAGTTCGGCCTATATCTGTTGTAGACGGGAGACTCGGCCAGAAATTCCGGCCTCGACTAAAAAAATTTGCTCGCGGGTCGGGAAGCGGAACAAAACCTCGTTATAAGTCAATTATTTTGAACTAATTCGGAATTTCTGTCCAATTCTCCCGTCTCTCATCAATAGGAGGTACAAACCGAGCTGTCCCCGATTGCGGATGACGGTCGAATAGCGTGAATCAATCGTGCAATCAAAGTTTTCCCTTAAGGACATTGGCATCATCGGCAATTCGCCACCAATCAAAGGTCTTGCCAGACACATTGAGACATCAGCCCGATGCGATCTCACGGTTTTGATCACCGGCGAATCAGGCACCGGGAAAGAATTGGTAGCCCGCGCGATCCATCAACAAAGTGGGCGAGCCGCTTTGCCTTTTATATCGATCAATTGCGGCGCGCTTAGCGAAAGCCTGCTCGAATCCGAACTCTTCGGATATGAACGAGGCGCTTTCACTGGCGCTAATCAGAAACAGAAGGGCGTATTCCAAGCCGCGCATACTGGAACGATATTTCTGGATGAGATCGGAGAAGTCTCGCCGGCTTGTCAGGTAAAGCTGCTTCGGGTTTTGCAGGAAGGCGCCGTGCGACCGATTGGTTGCCACACCGAGATTCCAGTTGACGTTCGTGTCATCACGGCCACGAATCGTAACCTTACGCAAGAAGTCGGAACCGGCAGATTCAGAGAGGACTTATTCTATCGAATTGCGGTTATGACAATCGATACACCGCCTTTGCGTAAGCGCTCCTCTGACATACCAATTCTCGTCGAACACTTTCTGCGCCAGGCGGAACAGAAAATCAGATGCCCATATCATCACGAGATCGAAGAAGAAGGTCTGGCTATTCTATCCGCGTACACATGGCCGGGAAATGTTCGCCAGCTTCGCAACGTCATCGACCGCATCGTCGCAGTCACCTTCGAGAGCGACTTGATCACAACGGAAGTCGTTCTTCGCGCCCTGCCGGAAAGTTTGTTATCCGAGATGGCGACGCAGCTTCCGATTATCTTTCGCGAGAATGACTCACTCGATGATTTCCTTGATCGGATGTTGCTCCGCGCTTACGAACAAGCAAAGAAGCAGACGGGCAGTCACAGTAAAGCCGCAAGACTTTTTCGCACGGACAGGGTTTCGCTGTATCAGCGGATTGCCAGAGCGAAGCAGCGAATTAACGGAGATACCGCATCAGGTGAGGCTGGTTAGCATCAAGGAAATTATAAGAGTCATAGCTTCCGCTGCGGTGGCCGTCGAGGGTCTGCGCGCGACTCAAACAGCAGACTCGCGCTCCGATGAACGCGCCTCGCACGCCCTTGACTGCCCGCCCTAGCGGTAGCTAATGGGTAGAGAGGTGTAACACAGAACTTAATTAGAACGTCACGATTGTCACCAAAGCCAGCGGACAACCTTCACGCCCACGCTCACAACGGTTGCCAATATGAAGATTATCATCGCCATCGGGCTGGCTGCTGTCAGCCTTGGAGACATCTGACCCAACACCCAGGACAAGGCAGCCCCAAGCGAACCGATAATTACAGCGACATTTGCGACTCCATCCCAGTCTACCGACCGGCGCGGGGGCAACTTGGTGCGAAGTTGCTCATAGGCCGCGTCGACGTAGTACCGTGAGCGTCCCTCCGCACCGATATGCGGCGGGTATTTCTCTGATCGCTGATTGTAAGGGGTAGCTGAGGGGGAGATGGTTTGAAGGAACACGGCCTGGGCGACGCAGATACCTGGATAGATCGTAACTGCGTATGGAAGTTGGTTGGTAAGCTGTAACGGTATGGCATCGTCATGACCTGGTTGAACAAACATTTGACTTAGCTCGACTGATATCCCGAGACGAGCGTAGGAACTCCGCCCAGAGATTAGGCCGATCATGTGGGGCGGGAGAGGTAGGCGTTCTATGGTTGATCCCAGTACGAACTCCCCCGGACGTATCCGTATCCCCCGACCTTCAGGCACTCTACATTCGCGGAATCGCTCCAGTACATCCTCGTACAGCATCGTCCCCGCGCCGAGGTGTCGTGAGACCGTTACCGGAGTACACAGCGTGCCAATCAAGGCTTATGGAAGAATCCAGCAACAGAGACTCGGGGAACTTGACCTGCATTTTGATCAACGCGAGTAAGAAGGTGCTCGGCGTGGGCGGAGAGAACTACAATGCGATTTGGCTTGGGGAAAAACGCAGTTGCGAGTCCAGGATTGAACACGCGTCTAGTTTCGGAGTCGTCGTCCAAGAACGGGGGCCACAGCGCTCCTGTTTGAGCGGAGCGCGGCGAGGTATTTCTATCAAGCACCAACAAATGTCCGCCCCAGTGTAGGCGCCACGTGGGATGTGCAAAGTAAGTATATCCACCCGTGTATAGTACTCCATCCGCGTGTAAGGACAACCCAGAGCCGGCAGGATAGATCCATGGAGCAAAAGAGAACCGATCCCATTCCAGCGCCGGAGTTCCAATCACCTCTTCAAAGTCTGCGATGTGGTCCCAAATCCAAGAGACCAGAGCATCCAAGGGGGTACTTGTCGG
>DASQYL010000189.1:0-7345 GCA_035639235.1 Pyrinomonadaceae bacterium
GAACTCGGGATTTTGCGCGACGAATTCACGCGCGGCAGTTTTTGGATTGTTCCAGTTCCAATCAGGCGTTGAGCGCGGCGCGCCTGCCATCTGCTCCATGATCCCATCCATTGCCACGATGTACGAGCCGGTGGTCACCAACGGCGCATACGCATTTAATTCTGCCAAAACGTGATCCTTCGTGTGTTTTGAATCAAGCAGGACGAGGACCTTTTCGCCGGGCTTAATTTCCTTTCGCACTTGATCGACGATTTCCGGCGCGATCGAATCGCCTTCGATCAATTTAATCAAAGGAAACAGTTCATGCTGTTGGATCGCGGCACGATTGTGCGGTCGAATCTCGACGTCGATGCCGATGACTCGGCCACTACCAATCGCTTTACAGAGCGACGCATGAAACACCAGCGACCCGCCGTGCGCGATGCCGGTCTCGACGATCACGTCGGGCTTGATGGCATAGATCACCTCCTGCAGTCGCACCATGTCTTCCGGCAGCTGAATAATCGGCCGGCCGAGCCAGGTAAAGCTATAGACCTGCTTGTTGTCCCACCCCGAACGCAGCCACGCCGCCGAGATGAGCGAGAACGCTTCCGGCGTGCCAATTCCGTACTGGCGGGACTGGCCATTTTGATCCACGTTCACCGTTCCTTTTTCGAGATCAATCGAGATCACAAGCGTCCTTTTCCGTCAGAGTTCCGACTTTAGTCGGGTCTTATCATTCGGCGCGAAATGCCCGGTACGCTCACCGCAGGTTATCAACCGCGTGCGCTTTCGTTTTTATACAGTTCCACTAAATGTTCGAGATCGTCAAGCACGTACCTTGGTTTGAAGTCGAATTCATTCACCACCCGATCAATGGAGATGCGCGGGAAGCTGGTGGTCGGAGCTTCGGGCACGACTTCCACGGCGCATCCCGTGATTTGTTTCAGTCTCGTCGCAATCTCCGCGTTCAAGACGTTCCGGCCGCTGGCCACGTTATAAATTTTTTCCTTGCCTGAGGTCGCGATCTTAATTAACAGCTCAACCACATCATCGATACTGACATAATCTTTGTCTGATTCGATCGAGGTCTTCAGGGTCACTTTGCCGTCAGTCAAAGCTTCGCGAATCACGACCGCGAGAAAATTACCGGAACCAAAATCGGCGCCGTAGACGTTCGACAGACGGGCCACTCGCACATTCTTGCCGGACGCCAGGCCCAACGATTCGCCCATTACCTTGGAAATATTGTAGAGCTGATCGGCGTTGCGCGGAGACGCGACAACTTCGTCGTCTTCATGGACAGTCTTGACTCCGCCGCGATACACGCGAGTTGACGAAAGGTAGACCAGCGAATCGAAGTCGCAGGAACGCAGAACATCAGCCAGCTTACAGACGTGCCCTTCGACAGTCTCGAACGGCCTGGTTCTAAAGTCGGCGGTCAGTCCTATGGCATAGATGACCTGGCCCAGCGATCGAGCCGTCAGATCGTCTTCGCGGCCCGGCGCAAAACAATCAAATCCAAGATCCTCAATCCGTTTGACCAGATGAGTACCGATAAATCCCGCGGCGCCTAAGACAGTAATCAGAGCCATCCGCTTACTTTCCGTTGTCCGATCGAAAGCCGTCGACAGGATGATGCAACGCCGGGTCTTTCTCGGGAATTAGTTTGGGGCTGACGTGGCGCACCACGCGCAAATGCAAGCGCGCGACAATGTCCGGCTCTTTGCTCGCCAACATATTGAAGCCGTGCGGCGGGCCGTCCAGATACACTGCCTCGGCGGGAATAACCTCAATCGGTTGATTCGTCATCGAGAAATTGCCGTGAAGATCGCGAATCGCGTAAATGTGATAGCCGTGGCCGACGAGCAGTTTTACGATCGAGGTATTTAATAAGCCGTCGCTCCAGTCGACGAAGTTACGATGCAACTCAAAGATCACTTGCGGCGCTTTACCCGCCGCGCGTGAGAGCAAATCGCGCGCGCCCCGCAAAGCTCTCTCTTCGCCGCCTTCAGTATCCAGCATGATGAGGCCGACTCCCGGCGAATCGTGCCGCTTCAGATATTCGTCGATCGAGATTCCGGCGACAACCTCTACGCCCAAAGCGTGATCGACCGGAACAGACGAAGCCAAACCGGCGTGTCCGGCGAGCGCCAATTCAGCGGCGTTGTCCCACAAGGCGAGCCGGTGTGCTTGCACGTTCGCGAGTTTGTTGATTTCAATATTTCGCAAAAGGCGGCGAAAGGCATGGTCCATCGGCTCGAAGGCATGCACTTGTCCGGTCGAATTCCGTTCAGCCAAAGCCCGGGCGATGAAGAGTGCTTGATCGCCGATGTAAGCTCCGCCGACGACGACGTGATCGGCTGCCAGCGCCGTCAACAACTTGGTGGTCTGCGGTTCCCAAACGTGGTCGGGACGCGCGGAGGTGCTCAAAAGCAAGGCTTGTTCGATCCGACTGTCGGGACAAATTTCAAAGACAAGTCCGTTCGACATCAAAATCCGGTGCACGCCCACCTGCTGCAGCAGTGAAAGTACGATCGGCCAGCGCACCTGCTCGCGGAACTGTTGCGGCTGTTTGGCGGACAGTTCCGCGCGTCGCAGAGCATCAAAAATTTTGTTGCGCAAAGACTCATCGATCCCTGCGAGCGCCAGCGCGCGAGGCAGCGACTCAGGACGGCTATCGATCTCAGTCGTGAATGGCGTCTCAGCCACCGGCGAGCTCCATCATGGGATAGTTTGCGTCACGGTCTGCCATGATCGTGGGCGGCAGCGGCCATTCGATGGCAAACGCGGGGTCGTCCCAACGCACGCCGCGCGCGGATTCGGGATGATAGTTTTCCGAGATTTGGTAAAAAATCTCCGTGTCATCGCTGAGCGTTTGATACCCGTGCGCCAAGCCTTCGGGAATGTAGAACATGCGTCGGTTCTTCTCGCCAAGTTCCGTCGCCACCCATTGATAGCGGGTTGGCGAGTGTGCGCGCAGATCGAGGGCCACGTCGAATATCAAACCGCTGGTGCAACGCACGAGCTTGGCTTCTTCGTGCGGCGCTTGCTGATAATGCATGCCGCGCAATGTCGCGCGCTTGTGATTAAACGAGATGTTGCACTGAGCCAGTCGCGGATTCAGCCCGCGCCGGGCGAACTCGTCGCGCGACCATGAGCAGGCAAAGAAGCCGCGATCGTCGTTGATAGGCTCGGGCTCAATCACAAAGACGCCCTTGATTTTCGTCTCTGTAAAAATCATTTCAATTCTCGATCTGGTTTAGCGACAGATTCTAGAAGGTTGACTCTGAAAGCTGCAAATGGTTAAGCGAATTATGAGCTAGCAGGGTGCTGAAAAAGGCGCCACAGAGGCACAGAGACCTCAGAGAAGAAAAACGATTTAGAACTAACAAGAAATGCCAACAGACTCTATTCTAAATGTCTTCATGTTTCTCTGGGCTCTCTGTGTCTCTGTGGCCGATCCTGGTTTTTCATCAGCCTGTTAGACGATGGTCACGTCCGGAATTGGAATGATGAAACGGCCGCCGCGATTACGGTACTCGGCCTGCTGCTCCAGAATCTCGTCGGCAAAGTTCCACGTTAAGAGCAGCACATAGTCAGGCTCGGCCTCCCGAAGCTTTTCCGGCGCCAGGATCGGCAGATGTGTGCCCGGCGTGAACCGGCCTTGTTTCACCGGGCTGCGGTCGACGACGAAGTCAAGAGTCTCTCTGCCCAACTCAAAATAATTCAGCAGCGTGCTTCCTTTCGCCGATGCGCCGTACGCCGCGATGCGTTTACCCGCGGCTTTCAACGCCGCCAGCTGGTCGGACAGCCGGCGACGCAAGAGTTCAACCTTGCTCGCGAAGCTTTGGTAGTAATCGATTTTTCGGACGCCCCATTGCTCCTCGTCGTTCAGCAAGCCGATCACGGCGGGCGCGGGTGCAGCGGCGCCGGCATGCATAACAAAGATTCGCAACGACCCTCCATGAATCGGCAACGATTCAACGTCGGCGATCCGTAATCCATGACGGCAGAAAAGTTCGTCCAGTGCGGACAGTGAAAAATAACAAAGATGCTCGTGATAGATCGTGTCGAATTCGCATTTGTCGATCATCTCTTTCACGTAGGGAACTTCGATGATGGCGATACCGTCCGGTTTCAAAAGCAACTTCACCCCAATCACGAAACCATTTAGGTCGGCGACGTGTGCGAGCACATTGTTTGCGTGAATAGCGTCCGCTTGTTTGCCTTCGGCTTTGAGTCTCGCCGCCAGGCTTTCGCCAAAAAATTCACAAATTGTTTCGATCCCGCGATTGCGCGCCACGCGTGCGATGTTGGCCGCCGGTTCGATTCCCAGCACCCGCATGCCTTGATTCTTGTAGTGTTGCAACAGGTAGCCATCGTTGCTCGCGACTTCGATGACGAGACTCTCTGCATTCAATCCGCGCGCGGCCGTCATTCGCGTCGCCAGCGTGGCCGCGTGCCGCAGCATCGTGTCTGAGTAGGATGAAAAATAAAGGTACTCGCGAAATAACTTCTCGGGCGGCACAGTTTCGGAGATTTGGACCAGCGTGCACGCCGAACAAAAAACCAGATCGAGCGGATAAGTTTCTTCCGGCGCGTCCAGTTGCTCTTTTGTCAGCAGCGAGTTGGCAAGCGGCGTGCGACCGAGAGAGAGAACCGTTTGCAAGCCGCCGGCGCCGCACGAGCGACACACGAAAGGGCCATTGCTCGAGTTGGTCATGCCGTCTGCCCGAGGAAATCGCGATACCAGGAGATCGTCTGCTGCAAACCTTCGTCGAGAGTAAACAATGGCGCCCATTGTAACTCGCGCCGCGCGCGCGCCGCGCTCAGGTACTGGTGGCGAATCTCGTTGGTGGCTTCGTTGCGAATGTCGAGTTGGAGGTCAGACTTCATGAGCGAGAGGATTTTTTTAGCGATATCGGTCACGGTCGTCTGTGTTTCGTTTGAAAAGTTGAAAGCCTGTCCGGCCAAGTCGCGATTTTGATTAAGGCGTTCGGCCAATAGCATGTAAGCCGCGGCGCCATCTTCAACATAAAAATAATCGCGTACGTACTTGCCGTCGGAGCGAATGACTGGACGGCATCCGCGCAGCGCTGAGCGGATCGTTCCCGGTACGATCCGGTTCCAATTCAAATCGCCGCCGCCATAAAAATTTCCGCAACGGGTGACGGTCACAGGCAAGCCGTAACTCCTCGCGTAGGTCTGCGAGATGATGTCGCCGCATGATTTGCTCGCGTCGTACGGATGACGTCCACGCAAAGGCGTCTCTTCGTCGTAGGGCAAGTCGTCGCTATCGCCGTAGGCTTTGTCTGACGACGCCATCACGATCTGCTTGACTGTGGGAGTGCGGCGGCACGCTTCCAACAAAGCCCATGTGCCCTGCACGTTTGTCTCCCAGGTTGAAACAGGATTGCGATTCGCAATGGTCACGATCGTTTGCGCGGCGAGATGGATTACCGTGTCGACCTCGTACTCGCCGAGCACGCGCTCGAGCGTTGTTTGATCGCGCACGTCACCGCGCACCACCTTGACTCGTTCGATCAAGTTTGTGCGGGCTATCTCGCTCTGCGGGACCCAATCACGAATGAGACAAACGACGTCCGCGCCCGCCTCGACCAGACGCTTGACCAGCCAGCCACCAACCAGGCCGGTCGCGCCAGTCACGAAGGTCGGACGATCGAGCCAAAAATTTTTCATTGCCAGATTTTCCACGGCGCCTGGTTCGCTTGCCACAGCGATTCGAGCAAGCGCTTATCGCGCAGAGTATCCATGCACTGCCAGAATCCATCATGCCGATAAGCGGCGAGTTGTCCTTCACGCGCGAGTCGTTCGAGCGCGTCCGCTTCGAGGCTGTCGTTATCACCCGATAGATAATCAAAAACCGCCGGCTCGAAGACCATGAAGCCGCCGTTGATCCACCCCTCGCCGATTTGCGGTTTCTCGGTGAACTCCTTCACCAGGTCGCCGTCGAAAACGAGGCCGCCAAATCGCGACGGCGGGCGCACGGCGCTGACCGTCGCGATGCGTCCGTGCGCGCGATGAAATCGGAGCAGCTCTGCCAGATCGAGATTGCACACCCCGTCGCCGTAAGTGAGCATGAATGTTTCATCTTTCAAGTGCGCTTCCAACCGCTTGAGCCGTCCCCCCGTGTTGGTGTCGATGCCGGTTTCCATCAAATGCACGAGCCATCCTTCACAGTCCGCATCATGCTCTTTCACCTGCCCGCGCGAGAGGTCGATTGTCATGCTGCCGCTCAAGCTGCGATAGTCGAGAAAGAAACGCTTGATTACTTCGCCGCGATAACCGAGCGCGATGTAGAACTCTTTCACGCCGTGATGCGCGTAGTGTTTGGTGATATGCCAGATGATCGGACGTCCGCCGACCTCGATCATCGGCTTGGGCTTGAGTTCGGTCTCTTCCGAGAGGCGTGTGCCCATGCCGCCTGCGAGAATCACGGCCTTCATCTGATCGCCTCCTGAAAAGTAGCCGCGCGTTCATTGCGGCGCGTGGTCCATTCCAACAAAGGTCGCACGGGCCCCGGCATCGGCCCGCCGTAATCGCCGCGCGCGGTATCGCCGTCCGTGCTGTCAATCACCTGAAAGGCGACCGCGTCCGGCTCGAAGAAATGAGTGCACAGCGGATCCATTGTGGTCACCGCCGCGCCCACGATAAAAGTTCCTTCCGCCAGCAGGTTTCCCGGAATGCGCGCGCTGCTGGTGAAATACCCGACCGGACGCGGCTTACGCTTCCACTGCGGATCCTGGTCGAGCGCTACAAACGCATACCCACCTTCCGCGGTGCGCAGATGGAGATTCGGCACGAGCACGTGGCCCGACTCGATGACTTCGTAGTCCATCTCGATCGCCACCGCTCGGCGGATGTCGACGGCATCGGTGACCGTGCCGTCTTCGATCTGCACGCGCACCGCCCGCAAACGCACAACTTCGTCATGCGGAGCCTTTGCCGGGTCGGACCACTCGCGCGCGGCGGTTGTGCCTAAACCGGATTTCAGATACGAACCAACGACTCTGTGCGACGGGCCATCTTCGAGAATCGTGCCTTCATCGAGCAAGATCGTTCGTTGGCACAGTCGCGTGATCGCCGACATGCTGTGCGAAACGAAAAGCACGGTGCGTCCGTGCTGCCCGACGTCTTTCATGCGATCGAGGCACTTGCGCTGGAAGCCCGCGTCACCCACCGCGAGCACTTCGTCAACCAGCAGAATCTCAGGCTCGAGGTAGGCCGCGACCGCGAAAGCCAAACGTACATACATGCCGCTGCTGTAACGTTTCACCGGCGTATCGATGAACTTTTCCACTTCGGCAAAGGCGACGATGTCGTCAAACTTGCGAGCGATCTC
>DASQYL010000190.1:0-6698 GCA_035639235.1 Pyrinomonadaceae bacterium
CAGACCGAAAGGTGGCTGAAGGAGTACAACGAGGGGCGACCACATGACGCTCTGGGAGACATGACGCCCAGAGAATATCTCTTAACCCAAAACCCGGAACTCTCTACTTATGGCTGGTCCTAAAAGCAGGGTACTTACAGTGCTTAGAATCCGTCATCTCTGAATTCAACTCCTTCTAACTAGACCGGCTGCCTAAATTTCGCTGAAATCCACGTACTGAATATGCACTAATCCTAAATGGGCTTCATAAGGCTTGAGGAAGAGAGATGAGGACGCTTTGTCTTTGAGCGAACTGGACAATTCCGAGAAGACACTGCGAAGATCGTAAAGGGCATGTTCCCCAGAACTTTGAAGCATCAAATCGTCGATGAGAAGAACTGAACGTCACCATTACCTCAGAATTCTGCTTATTACCGTGCTTCTGAGAAAATTATCCGACTCAACGATTATTCCAACCTCGGCAGCCGTTGGCACTCCTCGCTTGGGAGCAGCTAACACACTCAAAAAGAGTTGCCAAGAAATTGACAGCCTGAGTAGATCCTGAAACATGGACATGGAGCAATATCGGTCCTTATAAATACTATCCGCAGTTGCCGCCTATCTTCCACATCGCTCATACAACCGAATAGGACGCACAGGTAAACCGTTAAAAGACTGTCTCTTGGCTTCAGTTGAATTTAGCCGTTAGATGATACTTGCCTCTGGCAACACCCATGTATACGTCCTCAATTTTGTGAAGACCAAACCGGCGCAAAAGAGACGCTTCTACGGCCTCACGCGTTTCAAACGAAGTGGCTAGAACAGTGGCCACATGAGTCTCTACTAACTTCTCTCCGACGGCTGTCGCCTCCGCCTCTTCACGTCTTCGCAAGATACGTCGCAACGCCTTTTGAGTCGGAGTTGATGAGATGCTAGATGCCCACTGCGCTTCAGGCGCGATTCTCGGATCCGTAAGTATCTCAAGATGGTCCAAATTCTTCAGTGGATATCCTCTGTCAACAGTTCTACCGTTGACCATTGCTCCTATGCAGTGAGCAAAAATTTCCGAATGAATGCGATAAGCACAATCTAGTACAGTAGAATCTTCGTCAACCAGCAACAGGCCCTCATTAGGCGTAAAGACCGCGATCTGTCGTCGCCCGCGCACCTGGCTAACAATCGGAATCATGAAGAGGCCGAGCGCCTCTTGTTTCCTCTCCAACTCGAGGAGCACGTTGTCATATTTTGATTCTAGGTAGGCGACGCGGGTGCGTTTGGAGTACTCATGCATTTCATGTGTTTGAATGATTAACTCTAAAGGAATACCACCTTTTAGAAGAACACAACTATGAAGCGCTTGATAACCATTATTTGCTACGGCGACGTAATCTTTGAAGCGGCCGGGGACAGGCTTCCAGAGATCATGAGCCACTCCCAAGATCGCATAGCAATCTCCCATTTTCCGCGTAAGTATGCGAATACCGAAGATGTCGTAGACAGAACCCACATAGCCTTCGAGTGCTACCTTCCTAATGAGGGACAAAAGAGATTTGATTCTGAAATGAATACTCGCTTCGATCTCGGATTCGATCAGAGCGCTTCGCAATTTTTCGACTGCTGACGATAGGACCGACTCTCTACGGATAAATGATTTGTACGTAGATTTGCATTCGTCAAGTGTTTCGCTGTGAACAAACGCGAATGCTACTTGATTTACAAGATCAGGCGCTCTTTTATATAACGCTGAGAACTTCTGAATAATTCGTACCCGTTCCTCACGCGGTCGGGGTGAAAAGAATGCGGTCAGCGCGTGACGAACCACCGATTCCACTGCACGCTGGTTCTGAGCCAGGGGTGAAAACAGAAGGCAGTCTAAAGCCACGACTGCATTAAGTCGCGCGACACTGTCAATCTTCAATGACATTTTCGGGTCGAGGCTCGCAAGCATCACAAGTGACTCGTACCATTCGGGCTTTATTGCGAAGTCGTCGACGGCTCCGGCATTCGTGTCGTTGATTAAGGTTCTCGCGGCGAAATAATTCCTTAAGCTCTTATGCCAAAAGGCAACCTGGGAGCCCTTTTCTTCAATCAGGTGATGGACAAGGATTTGGTCAAGTACTTCATGTGCTAATTCGGATGAGTTTGGGTAATTCGCGTTGAGCTCAGCGACAAACCGTTCAAAGACCCAAGAGGTTTCTACAGCAGACCTATCGCCATCCTCAATCATCTTTCGCGCGAGACTGGACAGCAAGACCATCTTTATCTCAGCATATTTGCGTCCATGGACTGACCACGGCGCAAGCGACTTGGGTTCCCAGTTTGACAAGAAATATCGCCCCACGACCTGATGGAAGATTCTTCCTTTACCCAAGAATTCGAGGCTCGAATCTGCTCCCAAGTCTCGGAGAGCAAGGCAGAAGAACCAAAGCATTAGTGGATTTCCCATTTCCGCAAATAACCCAAACTCTTTTATGTCCTCGTAAATCTGCGAGATGCCTTTAGGAGTTATGGAGGATGCTAGATATAGCTCCAACTCCTCTCTTATCTGGGCTCTGTTCAAAGGCGCCATCTCGTAATTCACATAGTTCAGATTTCCGAGCAAATTATTTGGCCGGGACGCAATGACAAATCTCGATTGTGCATGACAACTTACGAAAGCCTTCATCTCTCGCACAAGACGATTAGAATCGGATGCTTCGTCGAAGCTATCAAAGTAGTAGGAAATCGGTGAACCCACAACAAAGTTCGAAATCAATGTCAGGTCGAATGCTGGACAGAGATCCAAGGCAGTTCTTTCGACAAGGTTTACTAGGTCATCAGTGTGCCATTTCAGGTCTACATAAAGTGGTGGTATTTGATTAAAACCATCGCAGAATAAGCGGGCTTCGTCGTGCGTAATCTGTTGAAGCGCAGTAGATTTTCCCGAACCTGGCTCTCCAAATAATACGTTGGCGCGGTTTATCGCAGCGATCTCGCTAATTGGGACGAGTGGGGAAATCTGTGCTTTAAATGCTAAATCGTCAGCACTTAAACGCAGAGCATCTCCTATATTGACTCTGTCAATGTCTGTGAATGGGTAACGTCGTATCCACTGGAACTTTCGCGTCTGTGCTTCGGCCAGTTGAAATGCTAGTTCGCGGGCCCGGTCGTTTCTTGTAATTAATAAACTAGCTTGAGTTGGTGCAATTGATTTATGTAACCGCTCTAAAGCGGCAGCTTCGGCCGCGTCCTTGTAACGGCGAAGTTCGGCCGTCGAGAACCGTTCCGGGTCGCTATCTATTAAGTGCGCACAGTTCTGGCACAACCATATGGCGTTGGTTACGTGTCGGCGCTCTGCGGCGGTGAGTTGTGAATCATACCGTGGCCCGCCGGGAGATGCGGCAGTTATATGTGCCGCAACTCCAATGTTTAGAGCCTTCGTCGGATCAACTTGAGGACCGCTTGTCGGCTTGTGACATAAAGAGCAACGACTGCCGACACGAAAAGCAATCGTTCTTTTTACATCCAAAGAAAATTCATCCCTGAGTGAGTTCGCCATCTCTGAGGTCCCAACTGAGGGAGAGATTAGATTGCTGCAGACTTAATTCGTTTCTTGGTGCTCAAAATGACTGCGCCTCCCAAGCGTCGTTGGTGATCGCAAAGTTCTGATATTTAATAGGTAATCCAAGCAAGACGAAGAGACATTTACGGCGGCGCTGCAGTTTCCGCCAAGCGATTCTTCCAACTCGCAGGTAAGTCCATTTCCATCAAGCGCTCTGCGTACGAGTAGTTCAAGATCTCCTGGACAAACTCAATCACGTCACAGAAGGCTTGTTCCTGTTCTTTTGACTCCTTCCACTTATCAAGCGGAGGCAACTTCTCATTCGAATCAAGATAAGAGACTATGTAACTCGCTGCGAAAAACTCTTCAAAAGTATCGTGTGCAAATCGCCAACGTCTTCCTTTGTGTAACAAACCCGCCGCCACCAATTGGCTAAGCAAATCTAATTCATCGTTTACACGTAGGTGATATAGTCGATAAAGTTGAGTCGATAAACCTTCTTTAGTCTGATTGCCCGACGTGTTTTCACCGATCAGTGCCATTAAATGTTCATGCGGTAACCCGACCCCGCGTCGACCGGTGTTTAATAGTGTATGCAGAGAGAGTGTTTCTAACGCCTTCTGCCACGCTGACCAAAGAGTATCGTCGTCACTTACCCCAAGTAACTCTTTGAAATAACGTTCGTACACCTGGGTGCGATTCAGACTTAAGCGCTGCTCTCCATCCCCTTCCACTATCATCGAGAATAACAATGGCGCTATCGGCTTCTGACCAAAGAGGTAGAGCTGTCTTATCACCTGGTCTCTCTGAGCGCTGTCCAGGTTAGAACGTTCAAGAAGGCTAGAAGTAATGTCCAACGTGAGCGGGCAGAGCTGAAAAATGCTGACATCTCTAGGCATCGTGTCGAGTGGACGGGTCGATATTATGAAACGGCAATTACGGTAATCGGAATGCTGCGCCGTCTTAATGATGTCTGTCAGTGTTTTTCTCGGCGTTGTGACTTCAGAAACGCCGTCAAAAAGAATTAGGAACCGGCCAGATTGCAACTGGGCCTTAACAATCTCTTCGGTCACAGCTACTCCGTCACGCGCATGGAGAGTATCGGCTATCGCCTGAGTGAGTGTCTCGATGTAATAGCCCGCCGGAATCGGTAAGGGTATGAAGCCTTGTAAGGCATCTGGCAGCCTATCTTCGACTGCCAAATAAGTCAGCCGACTTAGAACTGTGCTTTTGCCAGCACCGCCTTTCCCAACTAATAGGATCGGCTGTTGTGGGCCAAGGGCCTGAGCAATGCGGACGTGTAACTCGTCCCCCGTTGAGTCTGCGGAGATATGTCCATTAGCATCTTGAGTCGGAAGGCCGAAATAGTTCTCAGATACTTGCTTAATCGCCGACCGATTCCGTAGTCGGTGTTCATATCCCAGAAACAGTACGCGGCGCCCCAAACCTGGCGCGATCAGCAACGGCTTAGCGGCAACGGAAATCAACCATGTTCGGGAAAAAACCATGCTGCCGCGTTGCCGCGCTAAAAGGAGTAGTATGGCCATCCCCACAATGTATGTGGTGACGAAAGTCCCCAACAGGGAAAGCGGCCAGAACCAAATTCGTTGATGATACTGTTGGTAGTAGTCTGTTATTAAGTCCGAGAATTCAAATGAACTTTCATAAGTTGCTGGCAACTCCTGATAGTCCTCAAAGCGATTATTATCGTAGTAATAAGCCGATACTCTTCTTGGTGGAGACCAGTCGCCGGGATTAAACGGCTCCTCACCACCAATAGGTAGGCCGATCAATAGTTCATAGTCCTTTCCCCTTGCGTAAAGCACATTATCAAAGCGCTTTTCGTTAAACTGTGGTTTGCCCAGATCCTTGAAGAGTTGCTCAGTCAAGTACAAACTTCCGATCCCTCCTACGATGCTTACGCCCCCATTACGAAACCTATCGTAGACGAGTGACCTGTACTGCGCCCTTTCATCGGCTGGAATACGCGCCAATAGCCTTTCGACTAGTTCTTCATTGATCCTGTTGGAAGGACCAGGGGTTAGATTTCCACCCGGTGTCGCAAGCTTGCGGAAACTCTTTGTGGGATCAAGGCAGACAAAGGCTTCGGCGTCGGTGACGTTATACGCTATGTAACCATTCGAGAAAATCTGAAACCAGATGGTAACAAACTTGAAATCGGTGGGTTCGCCACGATATCTGAAAACCTCGCGGTGATTTTCTTTCCAATTTCGATAGACAGCCCGCATGAGTCGCTTGTCGCTGGGTCTTACAAACCGCCACACCCCGACCGTTAGGCCGATTAATGACGCAAATATGATTATCTTCGTGAGGTGTTTGCGCAATTTCATTTGGCACGCAATTGTTCAGACTCGTGTAGACGGTGGGGTCTCGGGCTAAGAACGACCAGTACATTCACCGTCTATTCAAAGCACAATATTATATGCTTTCTTTCAGCTACACCCAGCTACTTTGATATTTAGGAAGTTTCTGAGACATGAATACGCCCAGCCCCAAAAAACCGAGATCGTGGTGTCTTTTTCCGTCGGGGGGCGCGTTACCGAGTCGCCATCGTGATAATGCTTGGTCCCGCGTAGAGCCGATTCAGAGCAATCTTCGGCAGAAGAATTGATCGTAAGTAAAGGAAGCGCCAAAACTCCAAAACGAATTGCTGTTGTCAAGATGCATAGCACAGCAATTTGGGTTTAGCGGTGACGCAAAAAGCAGTCCGGATCCTCTAATCCTTAGGGTTTTGATATTGTTTCAAACTTTAATTCGCGCTTCTTTCAAGTTTCTAGAATCAAAAACGGAATTGTTTCAAACTTTCGCCACGATACGGCCCATACTGCTTACGGCGAATCAACAATTTGCGCCCAGTAAAGTTTCAGACTTTATTGTTTCTGATCAGATATCGCAGCGAGCGCCTGCGTGGCAGCGCTCGCTTTTCGTTTTCTGGTGAGCCGCAACGGTCGACCGTTATGATAAAATCCTTCGGTGTTTCTCAAATCCATCGACGTTCAGAACTTCCGAAATCTCAAAGACGGGATCGATTGTTCTTCCGGGATAAATATTCTTTACGGCAATAATGGTCATGGAAAAACGAACTGGCTCGAGTCGATCCAACTCCTGGCTCACGCAAGATCTTTCCGTACACAAAAGCTTTATGAGGCTGTAGTTT
>DASQYL010000191.1:0-7265 GCA_035639235.1 Pyrinomonadaceae bacterium
GTGCCCGAACTTAGCGGGAATGGTTGCTGACAGCATCTGCTGCCAGATACTGTGACGCCACTCGCTCGCTTCGCTGGACGAAGCGGTTAGAACGATCTTCGGTGATCCCAAACGACAGCCTCCGGGTTGAGGGAAAACATTCGGTCGTAACGCGGCGGATTCTAGCATCTGCGGCGAACCGTGCCAAGCACAATATCTGAGAAATGCGTTGTGAGGCGCGATACTGCCGCAACATTACTTTGCGAACCTTACGACTCTGTGCCTTGCCGTGAAAGCGATTTTTTTCAAGCCATTGACCCCCTCGCGAAGACGCAAAGGCGCTGAACTCTGTACGCTCTTTGGGCTGGTATGGTATAGTCCGCTGACTCTGAACGCGGTCCCCCGTCGGTTTGATTTGCTTTAATCAAGGCAGTTCTTGCTGAGTTCGATTCGCGATTGATATGAAGATTCTTCTCTATAATCCGGACAACGGTGTGACGCGCAACTTCATGCCGCACCTCTGGATGTTTCTGTTGAAGGCGCTCACGCCGCCTGAGCACGAGGTGCTTCTGATTGACGGAAATGCAAAGCCGCTCAACGACGATGAGTTCGTCGAATATCTCAAGAGAGAGAATATCGGGCTGGTCGGCATCGGCGCGATGACGCGCATGATTGCCAAGGCTTATCGGGTCGCTGATCGCGCCCGCGCCGCCGGAATTCCTGTGGTCATGGGCGGGCCGCACGTTACGGAGCTACCGGATGAAGCGCTCGGCCGCGACGGCGGCCCGCGACATTGCGACGCGGTCGCATTAGGCGAGGCCGACGAAACCTGGCCGCGAATAGTCGAAGACGCCGTGCGTGGAGAATTGAAAGAAATCTACGCGCCTGTCGACGAGTCCGGCAAAGAAAGAAAGCCGGCGCTGACGCCTTACCCCATCATTCCCTGGGAAGACATGGAACTCGAGCAGTTCGACATGATTCCCAAATCGATGCGTCCGCTGCTCGAGCATTACGCTACGGGCTGGCATTCGTTGCACTTGATTCCGATCGAATCGGGCCGCGGCTGTCCTTACGGTTGTGAGTTCTGCACCGTTACCGGTTTTTTTGGCGATTCGATTCGCTTCCGCACCAACGAAAGCATCATCGAAGAATTGCTGCGACTGAAACGTCGCGCCCGCAAAGCCAAAGGCCAGGTGATGGTCTTCTTCATCGACGACAACTTTGCGATCAGCATCAAGCGCACAAAATCTTTGCTGCGCGAAATCATCGCTGCGAATGCGCAACTGCCGTGGCTGGCGCAGATCAGCGCAAACCTTTTGCGCGATGAGGAGCTGGTCGATCTCATGGCTGAGTCAGGATGCCGCTGGGTATTCATCGGCATGGAATCGATCGACCCGGTAAATCTGGCCGACGTGGCCAAGAGTTTCAATAAGCCGGGTGAATACAAAGCAGTCCTGGATCGACTCGCGCAAAGAGGCATTTACGCGGTGACCTCTTTCATCTTCGGTTTGGATAATGACGAGCCGGGCGTGGCGGATCGCACGCTTGACGCAATCGAATCGTGGCCAGCGGGCCTGCCGGTGTTCGGACAACTGACGCCGTTTCCGTCGACGCCTTTGTATGAGCGTCTGAAGAAGGATGGCCGTCTGACGCGGCCGAAACATTGGCTGGAGTTTGCGCCTTATCAAATGGCGAACACGCCTTTGAAGATGACGATTCCGCAGACGCAGGACGAATTGACCAAGGCCTGGATGGTTTCTTATAGTCCCGAGCGAACCGAGCGCGCGCTTGATTCGTTATGCGATAAGCCGCTTCAGGATCGCGTCATGCACATGACCATGCGCATTCTCTTTCGCGGCATTTATTTTCCGCAACTGAACAAGCGCGCCTGGGCCAAAGTGATTATGGCTAATCGAAAACCCATTCTTCGTTTGACTCGCGAGGGCTTCGGCAAGTGGCGCAAAACGCGGCGAAGTTCGTCAGTCGTTTCACCCGCTGCGGGATGAATTTACTTCTTCCGCAAGATCATCGTCCGCGGAATCCGCTGCAGGTCTTTGCGAATATCAATCAACTCCCAAGCACGCTCGTCAACCAGTTCGATAATCCTCGTATCCTGGTTAATTCCAAATTCAAAGATCAAATAACCTCCGGCTTTCAGGCGCCGCGGCGCGTGCTCCAGTAGCCGGCGAATCACATCGAGCCCGTCAACGCCACCTGCCAGCGCCAAACGCGGTTCGCGGCCCACCTCGCGCTGCAAGTCCTTCATCTCTTGATCGGAAACATACGGAGGGTTTGAGACAATAGCGTCGAAAACTTCGTCGCCTCTCAATCCGGCAAATAAATCTGATTCAACCAAACGCAGCCGGTCATCGACCTGGTGTCGGCGCGCATTGGTTTCAGCGACGGTTAACGCATCTGTCGAAGCATCAATCGCTACTGCGTTCGCTTTTGATCGTTCATGAAGGATCGAAATCGCCAAACATCCCGATCCGGCACCGACGTCTGCGACGGTGAGACTCGCGTCGCCGGCAAAAAGTTCGAGGGCGGCTTCAACGATTAATTCGCTCTCGGGTCGCGGGATCAAAACCGCCGGTGTCACTTCGAAATCGAGTTTGAAAAATTCCTGGTGTCCGGTGATGTATTGCAGCGGTTCGCCGGCTGCGCGGCGGACCACGAAATCCTGAAACTCTTCGAATCTATCGGACGGAATTTCGTCGTCATTGTGCGCAACCAGAAATGTGCGATCGCATCGGAGGGAATGGGCAAGGAGCAGTCCGGCTTCGAGCCGCGGCTCACCAACACCACTTTTTCGCAGGCTATTTGCGGCAACGGCGACGGCCTTCGCGATTGAGATGGGCATCTTACAATCTCATTGCTATTCGCAAACGGTTATTGATTCAGACGCTCATTCTATATTACGCTTTGCGACGAAACGTAAGTTGGTTGAGACGAAGTCGGCTTGCTGTAACAGTCAACCTGACTTCACGAATTGTGCCTTCAGGCGGGAATGCTCGTCCAATTGAAAGTTTAATTTGGGCAGCAACGAAACGATTTTCGTTTCTCCCGTACGGACGGCGGAGCCCCGACTTAGCTCGGGGTTTCGCAGTTCCTGAGCGGAGCTGTACAAACTTTTTGGCAAAGGAGACCACTCCTGAGAAATGGGCGCCCTGACCAAGAGTCTCGTTCTATTTGCTCTGAATTGGATCGACGCGCAGCTAACGCTTATCTGGGTGCGGTCCGGCGTTGCCGGCGAAGGCAACGGACTAATGAATGAGTTGCTCAAGATCGGCGACGGTCCCTTTCTACTCGCCAAGTTGGCGGTTGGCGGCTTTGCTGCCTACGTCTTATATCGCTGCGCACACATGCCGCTGGCGCGCCGAGGCATGCAAGTCGCTCTTACGATCTACTGCGCGCTCATGTTGGTTCACGCCGCTACGGGAATTTCCGCCTTGGGATGGCACACGCCGCTGGCGCTGGTCACGTACATGACCAACGTTCCGCATACTTTGCTCATGCTTTTCTCGTAACTTCTCTTAACAATTCGCGTCAAATATTTTGGAACTTAGGCCGGAGTTCACGGAACCGCCAGGCTGTCTGGCGCGTTTTGCAAATGCGCTTTGCACAACCGTAAACTGGTTGCGCGGCATCTCAGTACGGCGTCAGGAGAGATCAGAATTATGTACAGAATAACAGCTCGTCAAATTTTGGTGATTGCTTTAGCTTCGGCTTTGTTTGCCACGGTGACCGTGCTCGGAGTACAGCAGTTATCCAGCCGCTGGCAGCCTTTTGGCGCGGCGGCGCCTGCAACCTCGACAGGAGTGATAGCCGATCCCGCACTCGCGACTGATGAACAAAATAATATCGAGGTCTACAAAGCAGTCTCTCCGGGTGTGGTTTACATCCAGTCGAGCACCACGGTCAGCGACTTCTTTGGTTTCTTTACGCGCCCGGTCGAAGGCGCCGGATCGGGATCGATCATCGATCCACAAGGCGATATCCTGACGAACTATCATGTGATCGCCGGGGCTGAGAAGCTGACCGTCACTTTTGGCGGCGGCAAAAGTTATCCGGCTCGCGTTGTTGGCAAGGATCCCGACACTGACCTGGCTGTCATTCGTTTGCTGGAACAGCCAAAAGAACCGATGACTGTCGTGCCGATGGGCGACTCAGATCATTTGGTCGTCGGGCAGAAGGTCCTGGCGATCGGAAATCCATTCGGACTTGATCGCACCTTGACAACCGGAGTAATCAGCGGTTTACAGCGGCCGATTCGCGCTGAGAACAATCGACAAATTGAAGGTGCGATTCAAACAGATGCCGCGATTAATCCCGGTAACTCAGGCGGCCCATTGCTCGATTCACACGGCCGCATGATAGGAATCAATTCGCAGATCGAATCGCCTTCGGGCGCCTCGGCAGGCGTGGGGTTTGCGATTCCGATCAGCATTGCGAGGCGCATTGTGCCGGAATTGGTGAAGAACGGTTCCGTGCAGCATCCGAAACTCGGGATTGACCCGCGAGACATTGAATCGCTCGGGCACCAGGACGAGCTTCCCGTTTCTTACGGCGTGCTCATCGTCGGCACCCAACGTGGCGGACCGGCGGCCAACGCGGGCCTCCGGGGGCTGACCCAAACCGAGGATGGCATCGAACTCGGCGACATCATCGTCGGTGTTGACGGTGAAAAGGTCTCGAATAACGATGATTTGCTTCGCCTGCTCGATAAACACCAGATAGGCGATACAGTAAAAGTGGAAGTCGTGCGCCGCGGGCGCCGGACAGTTGTTCCGGTACAGCTAACGGAGGTACCAACGAACCGTCGGCGCGGTTTCGGCGAAGAATAGGATTGATATTGAGATGAAAAAAGAAAGCGCGCGTCGCGATGCGGCGCGCGTTTTTTGTTTGTCAGAACCGGATCAAGGCAAACGTGGGGGTTAATCCCGTCGCTCGGGCTTCTGGACAATTATCCGGGAGGCCAGGTCATTTCGCGGCCGCCCATCACGTGTACGTGCAGGTGAAAGACCGACTGGCCGGCGCCGCGACCGGTGTTTACAACCGTTCGGTAGCCGCCACTCTCTGATAGGCCGTGATCGTTGGCCACGCGCGCGGAGATTCTCAGCAGATGGCCCAGCAACGATTCATCTTTCTGCGTCGCGTCGTCGAGCGAGTCCATATGCTCGCGCGGCAGGATCAACACGTGCGTCGGGGCCTGTGGATTGATGTCGCGGATGGCCACGCAGCGGCCGTCCTGATAGACCACATCGGCAGCCGCAGTGCCCGCGAGGATTTTGCAAAAGAGGCAATCTTGTTCAGTCATGTGTGCCCGCTACTCTAAGCGATGATGTCGTCAACTTTCAATGTGAGACCAGGAATTGTGGGTGACGTTATGGTGTCACCGATTTGAAAATTCGATTGCTTTCGATAAGGACCGTCCGTCGGATCGGAATAAACTTCGACAAGTTTCTTTGGCAAATTCACCCGCCAAACCTCGGGAATGCGAAAGCGGGCATAGAGCGGGACCTTAACGTTGCGGTCGGTCAACACGGTCGTGTCTGCGATCTCGATAATTAGAAGGACATCTTCCGAAGTCGGATGGCGTTCAGCATAAAAATCGTGGCGTGGCTTAAGCAGCGCGACATCGGGAACTGGTTCCGAAAAAGTATCCAGCCGCACGGGATTCTGAACCCAGAACGTTGCCGCTAACGTCTCCATCTTTGTGAGACCATGGAGAAGCTTTGCTACAGATGACGCGTGACGGGTTCCGATGGGACTCATGCGAATGATCTCTCCTTCGATCAATTCGACTCGGTCGTCGGGATTCAACACTCCTACTTCAGCGAGGCGGTAGTATTGGTCCACATTAAAATGCCACTTCTGGAGTTCGGCTGACATCATTAGGTTTTCCGCGCAATATTAACATAAACGGACTAAACGCTGCGCACTCACTTCTGCTGGGCCGGCGCTTTCCGTGGCCACCCCGGTGCAAAAAGAAAACGGCGGCACAAGGCCTGCCCCTACAGTTGTCATACAAAGGCAGCGTCCGGTGAACTAAGCGGCGCCGTGACTGATTCGCGCACACGTTCAATGTCCGCGCCCACATCTTTGAGCTTCATCTCGATCTTCTCGTAACCCCGATCGATGTGATAGACGCGATCGATGATCGTCTCTCCTTCGGCCACTAATCCGGCGAGCACCAGCGAAGCCGATGCGCGCAAGTCAGACGCCTGCACGCGGGCGCCAACCAGCTGGCTCGGGCCATCGACGATCGCGGTGTCGTGACTTACCTGGATCGGCGCACCCATCCGTTGCAGCTCTGACGCGTGCATGAATCGATTTTCGAAAACTGTCTCTTTAATCGTCGATCGTCCATGAGCCTGAGTCATCAGCGTCATGAACTGCGCCTGCATATCGGTGGGAAAAGCAGGATACGGTTCGGTGGTCAGATCGCCGGCTCGCAATCCGCGCGATCCACAGCGCGCATGCAGAGTGCTTTGATTTACTTCTTCAATTTCGACGCCGACTTCGCGCAACTTGCCGATGATCCGATTGCAATGCTCGGGATTACAATCTCTAATCTCCAACTCGCCCCTGGTGATAGCCGCCGCGACGATGAAAGTTCCCGTCTCAATACGATCGGGAATGATCGTGTGCTGTGCGCCGCCGAGCCCCTCGACACCGTCGATCTGAATCGTCGGCGTGCCCGCGCCACGCACGCGCGCGCCCATTTTGTTGAGCAACTCCGCGAGATCGCGGACCTCCGGCTCGCGCGCCGCGTTCTGAATCGTGGTCGTTCCGCGGGCCAGCGTCGCCGCCATCATCAGGTTCTCAGTGCCTGTCACCGAAATCTTATTGAAAACAATTTCGGCGCCCGTCAAACCATCTTCGGGTGAACGCGCCACGACGTCGCCGGCTTCCAAAAAAACCTCTGCGCCCATTTTGGTGAGCGCCGCCAGGTGCAAATCGATTGGGCGCGCGCCGATTGCGCAGCCGCCCGGCAATGAGACGCGGGCTTTACCGAATCGCGCCAGCAATGGCCCAAGCGCCAGCACCGAAGCGCGCATCGTCTTGACCAATTCATAAGGCGCGGCCATCAACTCGACATTGGCGGCTGAGATTTTGTGCGTGCGCAACTCCGGCGTCAGCACAACCGCGCCGATGTCTTCGAGCAAGCGGCGCATCGTGATGATGTCGCGAACGTAAGGAAGATTGTGCAGCGTTATAGTTTCAGGAGTAAGAATCGCCGCCGCCATGCACGGCAGCGCCGAGTTTTTGGCGCCACTGATGGA
>DASQYL010000192.1:0-9116 GCA_035639235.1 Pyrinomonadaceae bacterium
CCGGAATTTTCTATCAACGGTTTTCAGAAAGCTACACACTAAACACTGATCGATTTAACGGTGTGACCCAACAACAGCTTTTTGCGTCGGAGCCTGTCTTCTTCGACAATGTAACTAAGGCTCAGTTGCCGCCCACACTCAGTCAGCTTCAGTCTTCTAGTGCGTTCTATAAACCGCTGAACGCGTTTCAGTGCGTGAGTGGTGGCGTGACTAACTGTGTGGCTGCCATCCCGAATATTGCCGATCTAACGGCCCAAAAACAGTCGCCGACGATTTACCAGGTTGCTTCGAATCTGCAAGTTCCCGCTATGTATTTGCTTGGCGGTCAAATCGAACATCAGTTGCCGAAGAATATCAGTGCCTACGTCGGTATTTCGAACGTTCGGATGTTGCACTTGACTCGGATCCGCGACATCAACGCCCCGTTGCCGGGAACCATTACTCTCACGACGCCGCAGGGTATCCGGCCTAATCCCTTGCTCGGCGATGTGAACGAATACGAATCCAGCGCCAGGATGCATCAGACACAGATGTTCATTGGCTTCAATAGCCGGCTTAATCCGAACGTGTCCTTGTCAGGCACCTACATCTTGAGCAAAACCATGAGTGACGCCGACTTCGCCTCATTCCCGATTAATTCCTACGATCTTTCAGGTGAATGGGGACGCGCGTCGGGCGACATCCGACATCGGTTCACGCTCTTTGGCAATTACAACGCGCCGAAACTATGGAAGCTTTCCTTCGCTCCGTTTCTGGTACTTAACTCAGGTGGCCCTTTCAACATTACTACGGGCACGGACACGAATCTCGACCGCCAATACAACGAACGGCCCACATTCGCTCAGCTCAATGCCTATTGCACATTGCACGCCAATCGCTGCACGCGATTTGATTACTCGCGAACCGACAGCGCAATCATTCCGCGCAACTATGGCAATGCTCCCGGATCGGTTTCCGTAAACCTGAGAATCAGCCGCACCTTTAGTTGGGGCGGTGAAGCTGCCCGCAGTGCCGCGAGTAAGCAGCAGGGAAATCAAAGCGGTCAGGGGAACACAGGCGACGCGGCTGCGGCCAAGCGCCCAGCCGGCCGCGGTGGCGCTTCCATCGGCGGTGGCGTGCCCAACATGGGCGGTGGTGGCGGTCCGCGGGGCGGCGGTCCCGGCGGTGGCGGCCCGCAAGTGATGATGATGGGCGGCCCCGGTGGCGGCAGCGCGACCGGGAAATACAACCTGACCGTCTCAATCAACGCCAACAATATCCTGAATCACGCTAATTTCTCGGCGCCGGTTGGCAATCTCACTTCGCCAAGTTTTGGTCAGTCGCTTTCAACCTTTGGTGGTGGATTCGGTCCGTTCGGCGGCGGCGGCGGCGGCGCCAGCGGCCCACAGCGTAAAATCTATCTGAACCTGCGCTTTACTTTCTGAACTTTCACAAAATCACAGCGTATAGCCTTCCGTAATAACGGATCGGAAATCGCAACTCAGGTCATCGAAACCCTGAGTTGTGAATTTCCGCATCTCGGCTGTTAACAATCGACTATCGTGGTTCGTCAATACTGAAGGCAATCAAACAAGCCTTCTCCTTCTCAGTTCCGTTATGAAGGGAGTCCGCATGAAACCGTACGCTCTGGGTCTGGCACTCTTAATAATTATTCCTGCGTCGTCCACCTTTGCTCAAAAAACTGATCCACCGAAATCAAACGGCGACGCCAAGACCGAAACCAAAACTATTCCCGCGCCCCCGCCAATCACCGACAAAAGCACGCCGATTGAGTTGGCGCGCGCGGCGTTGGCGGCGTTGGGTGGTGACAACTTCAAGAAGATGAAGAGCAGCTTCATTGTCGGATCGGCGAATCTTTATGCCCCCAACCAGGCGCAGTCCATTCCGGGAACTTTTGCCATCGCTACCGCGGGCGAAAAAGTGCGCGTGGACATTAATGCTCAGCCGATCATCGTATTCAAGCAGGTTTATGATGGAGTGCGATCCACTACCACGATCCCAGGCATTGAGATTCCACCGCCCAGCAAGTTTGGTCTGCCCGTACTCGCCAAGTTTGATCAGTCCGGCTACACCCTATCGGCCATTCCTGACAAGAAGAAGCTGCGCGGCTTTCGCATAGTCGACGCTGATGGCAATACGACTGATTACTACATCGATCCCGCCACGGCCCGCGTCAGTGAGTATGTCATTCCTTATCAGGGCTACACTTTTGGTTCAACCATCAGCAAGTTCGCGGAGGTTGATGGCGTGCTGGTGCCGATGAACTTCACCCAGCGATTCGAGATGCCTGGTGGCGGCGGCGCCTACTTCGCCGATTACAAAGTGAAGTCGGTCAAGATCAACGGTCCTATTGGCGACGACGTGTTCGTGATTCAATAAGCGGCGCATTACTCTCTTTCGTCGGCGAGACGGAATTCCTATCACCGGATTGCAGACGAGTCGCGGGGTGTTGCGATCCCCTATGTCCTCACTCTCTCTCCCTATCGAATCTTTGCGATAAAACTCACGGTGCCGGTGTTATTCGGCGAGGTCTGGCTTAGGTTCCCGGTGAAGGTCCACCGAACATTTGTAACGTTGCGATCGTAGCCCGCAGACGCGCCACCACCTCCACTCGCCGGCGTGTAGGTCCAGGTCGATCCGCTGTTATTCGAATAAGCGATCGCCACTGTCAGTCCAGTTGTTCCCAACGAAGTTCCGGCCGATCCGACTTTGAAATCGGTGTTAGCGGGCACGGCGTCGCTGATCACGAAGCTGCTTGCGGCCGCGCCGCCGGAATTCGTAAAGGTGACGCTATAAGTGAGATCGGTGCCCGGAATTTGAGAACCCGTGGGACTCACCGCTTTTGACAGCACCAAGTTCATTACTGATTTGGTAACGCTGCCGCTGTTATTCGCGGCCACATTATCGAATGTAGTGCTGGCGACACTGGCGCTGTTTGTGACGCTGGGCACGGCGCCGGAAGCAACGCTGACCGTCAAAGTGATCGCATTCATCGTCACGCCGCTCGCCACCGGACCCGCGTTCGTACACGTGACCGTGCTGCCGGCGGCGTTGCACGACCAGCCGGTGCCGCTCCCGGAAACATAACTCAGTCCGGTTGGCAGCGTGTCAGTAACTGTAATCGTGCCGCTGGCGCTTTGTGGGCCGTTGTTCTTGACGCTCAGGTTGTACGTCGCGTTTTGTCCAACCTGCAATCCGCTGGTTGCGGTCTTCGTCATTTGCATGTCCGCAAATGCCGGCAGCGCGCCGAGGTCCGAAAGCGCGGCGCCTGACGATCCGACTAAAGTGCCTGCGCCGGTACTGGTGTTTAATTTCCAGATGCCTGAATTCGTCCCATTTGTATCTGACGTGTACAGCGACCCATCGGTCGCAAACGCGAGTCCCGCGAGCGCAGTTGAAATACCCGTGGCTCCCACCAGCGTCGAACTTGTGCCGCTGATTGAATAGAGGTTCGTGCCGGCGACTACGTAGAGAGTGCCCGTCGGCGAAAAAGCTATGTCGCCGCCAAGCCCCGTGGCGAGTCCGCCACCCGTGACTGTTCCTATTGTGGTCGCGATAGCTCCCGTAGTTGTATTCAAAGTGTAGAGCACGTTATTGGAATCCATGCCGTAGAGTGTGCCGTCGGATTTGAAAGCGATGCGCGGCAAGTAAACGTTGACGGTTCCGGAAAGGGTAGTATTCGTCCCGCTGGATGGATCCCACGTTGCAACCGAGTATCTGCCGCTGCTCGCATTGATCGCGTAGTAATAAATGAGTCCGGTGCCTGGTTGGCGCGAAATTCCTGCCGATGCGAACGAAAGATTGCCAACCGATGTCGCCACGCCGGTGGCGGTGTTGATGGTGTAGATGTTGAAGGGAGAATTATTAGTCAGGCTATAAAGCGTGTTATCGGCGCCAGACGCGCATACGGCAAATGACAGAAAAGTAACGGTCGATACGACGACATAGATTATCCGCCAAAGAACAAGTTGCACGATTTGAAGACTTGTCCTCATCTTCGCGGGACTCTGCTCTATTGAATGCGCGTCGTAAACGCGATACTACCACTGTTGTTGGGCGATGACTGACTTAAATTTCCGGAAAACGTCCAACGAATGTTAGTCACGAATCGATCGTAACCCGACGGCGCGCCGCCGCCGCCGCTCACTGGCGTGTAGGAATAAGTACTACCAGCGTTGTTTGAGTAAGCGACGATGACCGTCAAGCCAGTCGTGCCCAAACTGCTGGTTGGGGATCCAACTTTGAAATCTGTGTTGTTGGGAATTGGATCCGTAATCACCAGACTTGAGGCTGCCGCCGTTCCACTATTTGTAAATGTGATTGTGTAAGTTAGATCGGCCCTCGGGATTGTTTGCGCGGCCGCTGTGGGCGACACGGACTTCTGCAGTCCAACGTTGGGCACCGGCGGATTCATGGCCGTAATCGTAATCGAATTTATGCCGATCCCGTAATCGTTGTTGTAGTGATAGCTGCTGCCGGAAAAATCATTGATCAAAGTCGAGGCCGTCGTAGTTCCGGTTGAGAGAATCTTGACCGTGTACGTCGTACTGATAGTCCCGCCGGCTTTGCCGCCCGCATAATTCGCCGGGCCGATACAACTTCTATAAGTTCCACTCAGCGGATTGTTGTCCCATCCGCACGCATCTGCGTAAAACTTGTCGTTCGTAGCGCCCGCGGGTGAAGTATAGGTAGTAGCAATCGATTGCACTTGAAAAATGACGTTCGATAGATTGAGAAAAGCTTCCAATTGTTCGTAGCCCTGGGTGGCCGTGCTGGCATTGACGGTGTACTGATAAGTGTTGCCGACATAGACGGTCGTCGGGCCGGCGATCGAATTAACCGAGTTGCGGTTCTGCGAAATTATCTTCTCGACGTACAGCTCGCGCGGCGTCGGAGTTGACACGGTCGCGAAGCCAGTGCCGCTGACGCTGATGTGATAACCACGCGTCGTGTTGTAAGCGGAACTGGTCCGCGTAATGGTCACGGGAAAATACATGTCCACACATGCGCCGCCGCCCAGGGACGAAACATTGATCGGATTGGCGCCGCTTAAGTTAATGAGGCTGTTCGACGTGTCCCAGACAAAGGTGCCGACGAGACTTGTGACGGCCGTTCCGCCGGTATTACAGATGCGCGCGCCAATTTGATAAGTATCAGGACCAACGGCGGGATTATTACTGTCGAGACCGACGACGTTCCATGAGGTCGGTGTAATCGTGACTGCGGCGTGGCTCGAGACGGCGCCAAACGCCAGCATCACCATGACCAAAACGATTTTTTGGGCCCGGGCCAGCGCGAGTATGGCGAAACGTTCCGAGGCGTTCGTCTTATTCGTGGCCGACATGATTTCCTGTGGGTGTATCAGTGGTGGTTTGCTTCGCGTCCTGAGTCGCAAGACCGGTTTTCGACGTGCCGAACAGGTCGAAAAGGTTCGAGAGCTTCGAGGTAATCGTAAAATAAAATCCGCGCCGCGTCGGCAGACCGCTCGACCTCGCGCCCGGCTCTGCAGCGGCGGTGAAGTTATAGCCGCCCCCAAGTCTTAAATCGGGCAAAAGCCAGAAGCCGCCTTCCGTTGCATAAGTTGTCCGCATCGTTGAGGACGATGGTTGATACAGAAAGCGTGATTCGAAGGCCCAATCAATTCGTTTGGTCAAAAGGTATTGCGCGCGTGCCTGAGTCAAAAACGACAGAGACGAGACATACGGCAGATCGGGTTGGCCATTCGCGCTGAAGCGCAGCGCAAAGTGGCCATAGAGTTCCAGCCGGCTCGTCAATTGATCGTAGCCGTCGGCTGAAAGTGAATCGATGCGATCACGCGTGGCGATAGTGCTGAGCCCGCTTTGCTCCGTCGCTCGATGTGTATAGCTAAACAGCAGTCCCGTGCGATCGGATTCGACCGGTCGAATAGCCAGCGCGGCCATCGCTTCCATCGACTCGTTTGATTGTCCGTTAACGGAGCCGTGCGAGAATTGGAAACGCGAAAGCGCAGTTACGCCGTCTGCCAATTTACCGGCGGCGCCGATCGCCAACAGTTGGCCTACGCCGCCGCGGTCGCGGTATTCATAGCGCGCCGATGCCCGGAAGTCGGAATTCGGTTGCCAGCCAAACCCAACGGTGCCGCTGTTGAAACTCTGGTTCGGACCCAGCAGATGAAACCCGCGCTCGAAACCTAATTCGACCGAAAGCTGTTTTGTCAAAAGCAGACGGTTCTGCAATCCAATCACCGCGAAACTGTCGGTGCCGTTAATAGCATTCTCTAATTGATAACGGCCAGTCATCGACGTGTACTTGCCAAAGCGCGTCTCCACGCCGAAAGCGGTCTCACGCCGCGAGCCCGCGCCCGCGAAACCATTACCGGTGAAATCTGCAATCGGCACAATCGGCGCCGCCGCCAGTCGTTGCGTGAAGAATAATTTCGTCAACGCACTCAATTGATAAGTCGCGCCGAGCGTCGTCTGGGTGGGATAAGTAGGATCGGAAGCGCTCAGGTTTTGTTCGCGCTTCACGTTGAACTCCAATTTGTCGGTCGCTTTCACTTCAGCGCCAATCGTCACCAGATTCGAACCGATCGTCGTGTCGTTGGCGTTGTCATTCAGCGCGCGATGATCGAAACCAAAGTGCAACTTGATGCGTTCGCGAATGATCTCGTCCCACGCCGCCGAAAAAGTCAGCCGGCTGTTATCGACATTCACGGTTTTGTTTCGTTCGTCGGTGACGCCGAAGTGCAGCACCGAATGCTTGCCCGGCTTCATTTCAAGGGTGACTTCGGCCCGTCGTGTACCCGGAGTTACCGTCCCACCGAAAGGATTGAAGAAATGTTCTGACGCGTTCAGGTAACGCGCCTTGAGCGTCGATCCGAAGAAGGGCAGCGGTTGCGCGATCGTCAATTGATAAGCGGTGCCGTCGTGACGTTCGTCGCCTGGCGAGGTGATGTTGCCACTGCCGAGCACCTCGCCCTGGCTGGTGGCCCAGGCAATCTGCAGAGACCCGCGGCTCGGCAGAGTCTTTTCGATATCGACGCCGCCAAGGAAAAAATCAGGATTGTTCGCGTCGCGTTGCAGAGCAGCGGACAATCCGAGTTTCAATCCCAGGCCGCGGAAGTTCTTTCGCGCACGCGCCGTGTAAACTGCCGCACTCATGCTGGTTGCGCGGTGTTCGTAAGTCATGACGATCTGCGTCAGATTCAGAACTTGATCGAACGTAGAAATGTAGCGCAACAGGAAGAGCCTGCCGTTGACAGGATCGAGGTTGTAATCGACTGACCGCGCAAGTGTCTCTCGCGCGAGAATGACTTCAGGGTTGCGCCGATCGCGCGTTTCCAGCACGACGGTTTCCGATCCTGTAAGAATTTCGGCGTTTGATAATTGAATGAGACCGAGTACGCCTGCCGGAAAAACGTCGCGCGCAAAGGCCGTGTCCGGACGCGCGCCCGTAAGCGTGACGAAGTCGCCGTTTGAATTCTCAGCATGCAGCTTGACACCTGTGAGCTTGCGCGCGTAGCCGGCGAGCGGCGCATTCATGTCCGTTTCATAGTCGCCGAACATCGCAAACGATCGCTTGTGATCGATGCGCACATAGATTTTCGAATTCGACGGCGCGGCTTCAAACCGTGTCGATGAATCGCCGAACAGAGGATAGACGCGGTCGAGCGGATCGAGTTGGAAGAGACGGTCGCGGCCGGCGGTGCGATTGATCGGACGCTGCGTATCGTATGACAGCGTCAGCATGTTGTTGCCGAGGAAGCTCCCGCTGTAAAAAACGCTGAGGCGGTTGCGATAGCGGCCCTGCTCGTTGCGCAAAGCGACTTCGGGAATGCTGTTGCCGAAACTCATCTCGGCGAAGCCGACCAGGATCGGGCGGCGCATTTCAGAAGTGATGCGCACATGATCTTCGGCTTCGAGTTCAGCGGTCTGGGCGTGAATGCGCGCGTCTCCCGGCGCGCCCGATCCGATTAATTTCAGAACGGCTTCGCCATTTTCGAGCTGCAGAACGAGTTGATTGCCGGTCTTCGGTTGCTCGGTTGAATTTGCCAGCGCCGCTGATTTCGAAAGGGAAGTTTCAGCGGGCTTCTCATTCAGGCGGGTCAGCTGGCCCAGCGAACTTTCGATCCCAAATTGTCCGTCGAGTGCGGGATTGTTCCATTGATCGAAAGCTTTGACATGAATGGTCGTGGAATCAGTGCCGCCGCTTTGAATTTCGTTTCGTTCAGAGATGATTTGCAGACGCTTCACAGGGCCGCGGCCCATCAGCACGATCTCCTGTGACTTTCCAATCGAACCGTTCGGCCCAATCGCCGTCGCGCGAATTGTGTTCGGTCCCGGTTGCAGATTGATTCCGACGAAAGTAAACGTCGCGACCTGATTTTTGTGATCGAGACTCCGCACGCCGATATTCTTTTCGGAAACTTCGCTGCCATTCACTTGCAGCTTAGCAGTCCAATCGATCGCTGTACGCACTTCGATTTGCGCGCCCGCCGTCATGGACACTGATTTATCGGCAGGAGAAACGATCCTCACCTCGCCTTCCGCAACAGATTCGACGTTGTCGCTTGCCGCAATTTCGTAAGTGCCGGGCGCTTTGATTTCGACTGGTTGCGTCTTGGGTGCTTCGCTCGAGGCAGCTCGAGGCTCCGCCGGCTGGAGGGCAGACGAGGAGGCGTCTACTCGAGTCTTTGACTTATCCGTTGCGTTCGATTGATTCAATTTCTTCAGTGCGAAATTTTGCCGCAGCAATGCTCCGCCGCCCACGGGCGTGCGCAGCAGACGCGTCCAGCCTTTGCCAGATTCGCGGCCGCCGTTGGTCAAAGCGTAGCCAGGGGGCAGAGTCACCGGATCGAGCGAGATCACTTGTGGACCGTCGCCCACCGAGGGGAAGTTATACATCCCGGCGGAATCAGTGATCACCGATTGTCCGTTGCTGAGATACAGACGTACGCCGGGCATAGGCCGATCGCCATCGTCGAATTGGCCACTGCCATTGTTGTCGACGAAGACGCGGCCAACGATTACCTGTTGGGTCGAGAAGACTCCGGCAGAGACGCGCACGATGGCGCTGGCGATCGCGCTGGTCGTCGTCTCTCCCGACGGAAACATGCCGGAGGCGACAGCGGTGTTCGT
>DASQYL010000193.1:0-6107 GCA_035639235.1 Pyrinomonadaceae bacterium
ACCGCTGCCGAATATCGCAATTCGCATTAGTTAGTTGTTGCTGCTGCGATTTAAGTTTTTCCCATTCGGGCAACAGCATAAACTAGCGCACAGCAGTACGCATAGATCGTCTCGGCGCATATAGATTCGGCATCTCTTTGCGAAGGTTAGCTACCTTCGGAAGATCATTGACCACTATGTAGGGATCGTCGGGATGACTGATAGCAAAGTCCTGATGGTAAGACTCAGCGTTGTAAAACCCGTGAAGGCCGGCGACCTGTGTAACAATAGGCCGCTCAAAGACTTTTGCTTGATCTAACTGATTGATGTAAGCCTGAGCAATGCGGCGTTGTTCTTCGTTGGCGTAAAAGATCACGGATCGATACTGCCTACCTGTATCTGGTCCCTGTCGATTTATTTCCGTCGGATCATGCGCGACAGAGAAGAACACCTTGAGCAGCTGACCATACGTTATCCGTGACGGGTCATAAGTAATGCGAACCGCTTCAGCATGCCCTGTCGAGCCTTCGCTGACTGTTTCGTAATTAGCGGTCCCCGCCGAACCTCCGGAGTATCCTGCGGTGACAGCGGTGACTCCCTTGACATGCTCGAAGACGGCCTGCAGACCCCAAAAGCATCCACCGCCAAGAACTGCAGTTCGCTGTCCTCTTCCGGGATTCCGCTGCGAATCAACAACTGGATCGGGAATGGTAGACGCCGAGCTAACGGTAGTTGCGATTGAGAGCATAACCGCGACAATAAGGAATCTTCTCGCCATGAGTCTCATTTGTTTTCTGACCTTTCCGACACGAGCCGCGAGTGCTGAATGATAATCTCACTAATGGTTCCTCTTTTTGAGGAATTTCCCAAGTCTCCGAAGGTCGCGGCTGCGCATTCTCACCGTTGGCCTGCAACGTTTCAGTCACCGCGCGCTTCCGTTGCGCCAGAGGCCTCATTCTCCAGTGTTGCTAATTGCGAGGCCGTAAATAAGACGCCGTCCTACGTCTTAAAACCAACGGGAGGTCAGTCTATTCCCAAGGATTTCTCATCGTGATCACATCACTCTTTCCAAGATACAAAACTAGCGACGCGAGCTGTTCTACAGCGGGAATAAAAGGTGTTTACTCGCGGTATTTAAGTTGAAGATGCAGAACGTTGTCGCCGCCGTGGATTTCCATCGGCCTAGAGGACAGCGAAAATTGAAACAATCAGAAGGAGAACTGGAAATGAAGTCAATGATTAATCGGCTATTAATTGCTCTCTTGCTTGTTAGCTTGGCAAGCGCAGCTGCGTTTGCCAAGAGCAAGAAGCGAACGTCCGTGTCTTTCTCAATGGATACCGCAGTTAACGGAACGCTTGTTAAGAGTGGCACATACGATGTCGTGTTTGACGAAGAGACTGGCGAGTTGTCAATCCTGAAGGGGAGCAAGGTTATCGCGACCACGGGCACTCGATTGGAACAGCGGGAACACAAAGCGCGCTCGACCGAGACGGACACGTTTGTTGCAGGCAATGAGACCAAGTTGATCAGTATTACCTTCGGGGGCAGCGACCAGCGTGTGGTTGTCAATCAAGGCACCACGCAGATGGGGGCAAATAAATAAGTGAATCGCTCTCAATGAGAATTCGCACCTCGATCCTCCGGGTTTTGAGGTGCATCTCTTTGCCCCGTCGAACCGGGCGGATCGGTGAGCAACGCGCTCATTAAGCATACCAGGACGTAGCGGCGACGACCGACCGCACGAGTTAGGAATAACAACCGTTAGGACAAAGGCAATGATCAAGATCATCAAACGCAGCGAGCATAAAAACCGGACAGCAGCGCCGAAACAGGCGAAAGGGCAACTGCCTTCAAAATCGGCAGTTGAATTCAGCAACACCGTTAGAGTTTGGATCGAGCAATTTCGTCACCGACAGCATGTTGAGGCACAACGTACGTTTCGGAGCCTGTTTAGAGAGTCATGAACCCCAATTAAATGCATGCACGCGCATGAAGAGCTTACAACTGATAAGCGAAGATCAAAGACTCCATGGAGCGGTGCGTCGCGCGCTGGCCGAGGATGAGTACCGTGTCTGGTGGGCGCCCAACGCTGAGACCGGGATTGAGTTACTTGGTGAGTTACCCGTTGATCTAGTCATTGCGGAGTACATAACACCTGAACCCGGAGAGCAGAATGTCATTGAGTCATTACGGAGCGCTCAGCCGAAGCTGAAACTCCTCCTTACGATCGAGCACGGAACTCCCGAGATTGTACTCAAAGCCCTCCGAGCGCGCGTATGCGATTTTCTAATCAGTCCGTTCACGCCAGACGATTTACGCGCGGCCATAGACTCGGCAATCTCTAAATGCCCGGCCCAGGATATTGAAGTCGTCTCCGCCCAGCCTGAATGGGTCGAGCTTTGCGTTCCCTGTGATCGGACCGCGTTCAAGCCTCTCCATAAGCTACTAGACGAGCTCGACATCGATGTGCAGCCCGAATTAGCTGAAGCAATCAAATTTGCGTTTAGCGAAATGCTCGGCAACGCAATCGAGCATGGCGGTAATTCTGATCCCGGAAAACGTGTAACGGTTAACATCCTGCGACTCAAACATGCGGTGATCTGCAGAATTAAAGATCCGGGCGCGGGCTTCGATCCAGCACGATTAGAACATGCCGCAGTAAACAATCCCGCTGACGACCCACTTCATCATGGCGGCATTCGTGAACAGAATGGTTTGCGCCCTGGTGGCTTCGGCATTTTGCTGACGAAGCAATTGGTTGATGATCTGATCTACAACGAGCGTCACAACGAATTGATGTTTGTGAGGTTCCTGTCTTAAATAGTGTCGTGTGTTTTTGATGGCGGTGGCGTCGCCTTCAACTCGCTGGTGTTTTCAGAGGCTTGGTTGGCGCGGCGCCCGTCTGAATGACGGCCTCAGCGAATCGTTCCATTTCTTCATATTGCGGGCTGCATTGCAGTAGCAGCAGATCAACTCCCACTGCTTCAAACTCAGCCACTCGTTCAGCCACACGCTCCGGCGTGCCGATCAAGCCAGAGCGCAAGCCGCGATTCGATACTGAGTAGTCTTCAAGTGCCAGCGTCTGGTCCAGCTGTGTGCCCGCCAGCCACTGTTGGAAATTCTCATAGCCGGCAGCGGAACGTTTCACATCGGTGATCCTTTGCAACTCCTTTCGCGCGTCGGATTCGGTTTCGCGGACGATAGTATAACCAGCGACTCCGAACGCCATCGGCGGCAGGCCCAGCTTCTCGCGGCGGCCGGTCATGTCCGCGATTTTTTGTTTCACCCGTTCCGGCTCGTCTCCGTGCATCACGTAAGCGTCACACTGGGCGGCAATCATCTGTTTCGCGGCTTCGGACTCGCCGCCGGCATAGATCATCGGGCGTGGTTTGGTGACAGGCTTTGGCTGCATCACCGCATCATCCAGCCTGTAGTACTGACCCTCGAGTGAAAAATGATCTTCCTGCCACATCCGATCTATAACCTTGAGCCACTCACTGGTGCGCGCATAGCGATCATCGTGCTGCTCGAATTGCACACCGTATTTCTTAGCTTCGTCGGCCCACCATGAGGAAACGACATTCAAGGAAAGACGCTTGCCGTTGCCTATATGATCAATGTTGGCAGCTTGCTTGGCGAGTAGCGCCGGATTGTGAAAAGTGGGGCGCACGGCTACCATCAACTCCAGACTTTTGGTCACGGCCGCGAGCGCCGCGGCCGTTGACCAGGCGTCGAGCGAAGGCGCGTTCACACCCTTGATGTCGTTGAGGTTCAACTCGGCGATTAGCGTCAAGTCGTATCCGATTTCTTCACTTCTCTTGGCGAGACGGCTTACATAGTCCCAGCTCGCCTCCATGCCCTCATCCTCAACATTTCTCAGCCAGCCGCCAAAGACCGGCAGCCAGTAACCGTAACGCATCTATGCCGCCCTCCGGATCAGGTAATCCACCAATTGTTCATACGGGTCGAAACCCACAACTCGCGCGGCGTCGGCGACAAAGTTAGAGAGGGCATTGATGTCGTAATACATGAGTGTGCCGTCTCGATCATCTACCAGGCATTCAACACCGCCCACATCAATACCAGCGGCTTCGGCCACTCGCTCGACGGTTTGAATCATGTCTGGTTGAGGCGTGAAGGCTTCGACCTGAAGGCCGCTTGCGGGCGCGTCAACAAGGCACATCTCGTCAAGCACCGCGACACCGTCCCCGACCTGGCAGAATTCGGCGGGACATAAATTGAAGTTGTCACCGGTCGTGAAAACTTTGATTGCATAGAGAAACTTCCCGCCTAAAACCTCTACGCGCATGATGTAGCCACCGCGTGCCGGAACGTACTCCTGTACCAACGCAGTCTGATCAACTCCTAAATCGAGCGATCCTGAGTGGGCGGCGCGCTCCAGCGCCTGCGGCGTGTCGAAACGAACAATGCCGGCCCCGCGGCCACCGACGTTGGGCTTAATCAATGAGGGGAAGCGCAGCTCCTGCGCTGCCTTCGACGCTTCTGTTGCAGTGTTAATAACCTTTGAGCGTGGATGCAGGACGCCTAATCTCTCAAACAGTGAGAGCTGCAGAGCCTTCGACGTTTCAATCATGAACGAAGCGCGTCCGTTGACGATTGGCACGCGCGAGCGTTCGAGATGCGCCAGGTAGTTGAGCGTATAGAAGATCGCGTTGCCGTGGTTTCGCAGGTAAGCCGAGGCGCTCATCCGGTTAAAGAAAAGCGAGTAGTTCTCTTCAACTGCGCTAGGATCGTAAGAGTGTTCTCGCGCGTCGATCCGAACGTAGGGAATTCCTCGCTCCTCCAGCTTGGCGAACAGCGGGAGAAACCATTGCTGGTGCTCATAGAAAACGGCAATTGGCTTCGTTATTTGGGATCGCGTCATCGGTCTCTTTCGCGGTAATTGAGGTCCAAACCAAGCCTCATCGTCAGGTCCGGAACTTGTCTCATTAGCTAAGTAATACCGAAGATGGCTCGAATTTATTCCCCTCAGCGAATAATTAGGCTCTGGTTCGGGAATAAAGTGCCCCGTCGTGGGTATTAGATAGATGGTGGTTGGCAAGCGCAGCGAGCCAGGGCTGAGAGCTGAATATGCTTGGGATTGCGACAAACCGGGACTCTTCGTCGAAAGGCGAAGGGCTTTGGGAGATCTTTGAGGCAGAGGCTATGCCGCATGCTGCCAGTCTGTTTCGCGTGGCCCTATGGCTGACGCGTGACCAGACTGAGGCTGAGGATTTGCTTCAGGAAACACTCACAGAAGCCCTCAGTTCGTTTCACCGTTTTGCTCAGGGTACGAACTGTCGCGTCTGGCTGGTTTCAATTATGTATCACAGGCAAAGCAAAAGAAGACGTGCAGCGACGCGCTTACAATTGGTTAGCAATGCCGAGGAGCACATCGCCGAGACTATCGCTTTCGAACCGCCCACGCCGCAGAACCTGACCGACGAGGAGGTGCTGACCGCGCTTGAACAATTGCCGCGGGCGTTTCAGGAAGTAGTAATCCTGGCCGATATCGAAGAGCTGTCTTACAAAGAGATCGCTCTCGCTATCAACGTTCCTGTGGGAACGGTAATGTCACGCATCTCCCGCGGACGCAAATTGCTGCGCGCTAACCTTGCCAGCTATGCCAATGCGCATGGTTTCGGCCGGTCCGCCGCAACCGCAGATTTTAGAGCCGCGGAAGGATCAGTTAAGGAGTCTTAACATGCGGTGCCGTGAATTTCGAGAAATCGCCGATTCGTATCTCGGGAATGAGTTGATCGTGGAAACAAATCACGAGGTCATCTCGCATCTGGAGCAGTGTCCTGAGTGCCGGCGAGAATTAGCAGCGCGCCGTGAGTTACGGAGCCAACTTCGACAAGCGTTTCTCAAAGCGCCCGAGAACCAACTGCGGCCGGAATTTGCGCGCCAGCTTCGTATTCATTTGCACGACGACGCGACGGGTAAGCCCGGCGCGGCCGTGGTTTCAGCGCGAGGACGAAGATCTCTTTTCGCGGTGCGACGAACCGCATTGCTAGCTCTCGCAGCTTGTCTGGTATTGGCTACGATAGTCGGGCTGGTCGCGATTCGCGTGCGTTTTTCAGAGCCGGCGCAACCGAGTAAGGAGATCGCGCGGAACACTCAGACG
>DASQYL010000194.1:0-14792 GCA_035639235.1 Pyrinomonadaceae bacterium
ATGTGGTCAAGAATCGCTTCGTCGATGTGCTGGTCTTATCCGGCTCAGTCGTCTTTCACGATCTGCACGAAACGCTGGGCCGTCATCATTTTCAGGCGCACCCGAACATGACCGACGCCGAACTCGAAGCGTCGCAAATCAATCGCATGTGGGATTTGCTTGCCAGCGAAGAGGAATATCACGAAGCCGAAGAATGGGTCGGCGGCTTTGCCAGCCAACTCGATCAGACAAGGCCTTATTCGACGCGTGAGTTTCTGCATCTGCTCGGCCGTGAGCTCGCTGAGATTGCCTCCGAGGACGGCATTCTCACGGCCGCGTACAAATCACGCGTGCCGGTATTTTGTCCCGGTATCATGGATAGCGGCGTCGCCGTTGGCATCGCCGGCTCGCGGTTCGAAAAGAAGAACAATTTTCAATTCGATATCGAACAGGATGTTTTGGACATGGCCCAGATTGCAATCCGTGCGCGGGTGTCCGGCGTGATCTACATTGGCGGCGGCATCGCCAAGAGCTTTATTCGCCAGACTGAAATGTCCGCGAACATCTTTCATCAACAAGTCCACGGACATAAATACGCGATCCAATTTTCTGCCGACGCACCGCATCCGGGCGGACGCTCGAGCGCCGTCTCGTTCGACGAGCCTTTGGTCTATGGCAAGTTGGGACGCAGCGCCTTGACTGCTTATGTAAATTGCGACTCGACGATCGCGCTGCCGATCATCATCACCGCGCTTTCGCAAACCGCGGCGAAGTACATGAAAGGACGTCGCCGCCCGACCTTCACCTTCGGCGCGAAAGATTTGATTATCGACGTGCCGTAAAGAGCATTACTGCTAAGCCGCTTAGTTCCACCTTCTAATCAACCGAAGAGAGAAAGATGTTATAGCGAGAGAAACTCAATTGGGTTCAGGCGTTGGTCCACACGTCAAAGTAAATACGTCAACCAACCGAGGTTTCAATGTTGATCCATCTCTCGGATCATTCTCGTCAACTGGCGCATGTGGAAAGTCAAGCCCGATTACGTATCCAGTCAGAGTGTCTCGAGTCAGCCTAAACCTAATGAACTGTTTATAGTTTTCGGTGCGGGCCGTCGAGCCGGCTTCGTTCGCATGGCCGTCGAACACCAGGGACACCGCAAAATACCATCCCAGCCAAACGCAACTCATTAGTGCGCCAATCAAACCGGCAAGTAACCATGGCGTCCAGGCGGGCTGAAGATGATAAAGGGCCCACATCACAACTGCACCGGCAGCGGCGGTTAATGCTGACCTGGATATTCGTGCGTCTAATGAGATCTCGGCGAGAGCCCATCCGATCACACCCGCTAAAATAAAACCCCCAAGGACTACGACCTCTTCCGACGGAGTTGAACCCGCAGCGTTCGGTCTTCTCAACCATAAGGGAATGGCGATCATAATTGCCCCATAAATGACCCACGCCGCCGTTAACTTGCCTTTGGTGAGCCACGTGGGCTTTAAATGGGTTACCCAGTAGCTGCCCGCGGTCGCCGCAGAGACGACGACGAGGGCGAGCAAAAACGCTGAGTTGTTTCCGAACCAAACCAGCAGGAACGGGACCAGCAACTGAAGCAGGCCATGCCACAATCCCAATACGCCAAAACCAATACGGCGAGCGCCGGGCAGGTGATTGCCGACAAATGCTCCCAGCATTATGCAACCCACAATGACGGCTATGTTCGCAGTTAAATAAAGTCCATCCGTGATTATGAAACGGCCCTCGTTCACCGCGCAGCGTGTAATCGCGGTGAGCAACGTCAACAACGCGATTGCTGAAAGCCCCATCACCGGAATGTAGCTGTAGGGGTTGACCTTAATCCGATAGGCCTGATCGAACAGCCACTTCGAATAATAAATTGCCACTACCGCAGCCGCGCCGGCGACGAAAATTGAAAACAGAACGGCCACACTATTCGCAAATGAAGGCAGGACGCTCTTGAGCCGATCGTAATTCCGAAACGCGAGAACCAGAATGGACAAGCCAGGACACGTTAGCAAAAACCAGAAAGGCACGTAATCGTGCGTGGGTCCGACCGCATGCTGGACTATGAACCAGAAATTGTTGGCTCGGTGATGTTCTGTGTAGTGTGGAGTTTGTGCGAGTTCGTCGGCGAGGTTCTTTGACACGCTATACACTTTGTAGATGCACCAACTCAATAATATCAAAGCTCCGAGAAACAGGAGCCCATGCACCAAGCGCGGCAGCATAAAGAAATGAGAAGTAACTTCCTCTAGCCAAAGCAGTGCCGTGAACAAGAAGACGAGCCCCGAGACAGACCAGAATTTCTTCAAACGGCTGCGCTGAACGCCGGGGGTTTTCTGCGATTCGATTCTGTCAAGAAAGGATTTGTAAAGCGATTCAAGTATTAACTCGTCCTGTCCAAACTCACGTTCGATTGGCGAGAGGTTAGTTGCGTCGTCGGTCTTCGCGTCCGCAAGCGCTTCTGAGAGATTAGCGTTACCCGCAAAGTCCAAGAAACGGTCATAGAGCTTCTCGGCCGCATCCTTGTCAGCGTAAGGACTTGGCTGAGTCTTTTCGCTAAAATCCTTTTGGGACTGAGCCGCTTCCTGTTTTCGATGGAACCGCAGATTCTCGAGCTTGTCACGCACCCAGTCATGGGTTTTCGTCAGCCTTTCGAACAGCCATCGTGCGTACATTCCTGACGCCACGATGGCCCAACCTGCCAACGCCAACAACAGAGCTAGTTTTAAGATCGGGAATGTGTGCTGCGAGTCAGCGACTGCCCGCAGACCGTTGAAGGAAAACAAATTTGACCACACCGCGTTTGTGAAATGTAGGTGGCTGGGTGGATTGGTCGCGCCAAAGAAAATGATCACTCCGATGAGCAGCGCGGCAACCCAGACATTGCCTCCGCGAATAACCACCCACGGTTTGAATAGTTGTTTGTTGATAACCTGCGTCGAAACCTCTTTCGCGGGATACAGGACTTGCTCTTCGACTTCGTCATAATCGGTTTGCGTCGGAGACATCGATGCGCCACCGCCGCCGGCCACAATGGATGCATAGTTGTCGCAGGCTACTGCTTTTTTATTCGCGGCATCGCCCCAATATCGCGCGTAATGGTGCGTGTCCCCGGAAATGTCCAGGCGGCACCTGAAATCCTTAAGCTTCAGGTCCGTCTCTTCTTCGCGAAATTGCTTTGGCGTCTTGAATCCCGGCTTGCCTTCGCCGGGTGTCGTCACTGCGCCATTAAGAACTCCCCGTAGATATAGAAATGGTCTGGTGAGATCAAGAAAAGAAAACGCCTGCGGCGTCTTGTCTTGCATGTCCTTGTTATCTCGCGCGCGCCGGCCCTCAACAGTCGTCGGCTCGGACGTGGCGACAATCAGTTTTTCGGGCGTGGGCCAACGATCGCCTCGCGGTAATCGTGCCCGCCTGGGGAAGCGGACATCGACCTCAGCCTTAACTTCGTCGTCGCTAGCACCCTGAAATTCAGCCCTCACCTGCGCCGCGACCTGGTCACGGGCGGCAACTTCATCGTGTTGTGAGAGCGATCTTTTAAAGTACTCTTGCTGGCGCACATCCACCCTGGTCAGTTCAGAGTCGATGCCCCAAAACCACCAACCAAACGGCAGTTGGATCGCCACGTAACTCGCCGTTTGGAAACGCTTGAATGGCCAGAGCCGAAGTTGCGGCGACATATCCCGACCATCAAGGTTTACAAAATTGGTTTCGCTTGTGACAGGCCGAGCGAACTGCCGATTGAATCCATCAATCATGTCGTAGTAATCGTGATTGCCCGGTAATCCGAAGATGGGGCGGCGATTGTTCTCTTCCCACATCGCCTCAGCCTGCTCTGGGGTAAGATGTCGCTTGAGATCTTCGAAGGCCCAATCAAACACCCTCTGAAAACGCAAACCTAACCCGGCAAAATCCGCGACGTGATAGGCGGTGTCGCCGCCGACAAAAAGAAATGCCCCGCGCGGCAGCTTCGTCAAATCAGATCTTCCTTCGTAAGACTCGGCGTTGTTATTCCCTGGCTGAGGCGAGCTAACGAACACGACGCCGTTGCAGTCTGCTTCAATTTTCTTGATTTGTTGAAGGTTATCCGCCAGCTTATCTTTCTTAATCTTCGGATCACCGTTCTCCAGGTCCAACGACGATCTCCGTTCGACCTCCGGCGCGTCACGCTCCAACACCTGTCTTCGTTCAAGAGACGGCAGACCGTCCCATCCATTCGGCAAGCGCGCAAACAGATCGCTCATGCACATGTAAGCGATTGCGTAACCGGCCGTCATGCCGTCGCCACTATCGGCAAAATAGTCAAACCAGAATTCATCGTTTGGCCGTCTGTCCGCGAATGAATTTTCAAAGGCGTCCCGATATGTCTTTTGGCGTTCATAACTCGCTTCAGTTTCCGCCGGAAGGGGAGCCGGAAACACCTCCGCATTCATCCAGTCGCGCGGGTCGAGCTTTCCTTTGAAAGCCGCAAACAGTAAAAAGTACTTCAGGTTGGCCAAAAGGTCGCGGCCACCGAGCCAAGCTACCGGCTTTCGGTACTTGCGCTTTTCCGCCACCGATGCATTTTTAGTAATCGAAGCATTTTCAGTCATTGATGCCTCCTCGCGGGCCGCGGCCAAAGTTCCTCGATGTAAGAAACTGAGCGGCGGAGTTTGCGAGTATGCGTTGATTAGCAGAGGCTCGGGAGAATTCAGCCGCAAGTGCGGCTGCAAGATAAGTCGTCAAGATTAGGAAGTCAATATCTTATCGAGTTGTCGTGACGAATCTCCGCAAGCGATGCGCCATGATCCCGTCTGGCTTCTCCCCAGCGCCTTCGCTAAACTTGTGATCATGACAGAATCGCAGTCTTTGCCCATGAACTTCGGCGGCATCTCCGAGGAAGAGTTTTCGTCTTTCGATAACGCGCGCATCGTCATCTGGCCGATTAGTTACGAAGGCACCGTTTCGTACGGCGGCGGCACGGGCAAAGGCGCGGCGGCGATCATCGATGCGTCGCGCAACATGGAACTTTACGACGAAGAAACCGACGCCGAGATTTATAAGCTGGGGATTCATACCGTCGCTGAATCGACTTCGCTCGATCCTCCCGAGCGCATGATGAATGCACTTTACGATCGCGCGAAAGAATTGGTCGGCAGCGAAAAGTTCGTCGCGATGATTGGCGGCGAGCATTCGGTGAGCGCGCCCGTCATTCGCGCGCACGCCGAGAAATACCAGAGCATTTCAGTTTTGCAGATCGATGCGCACGCTGACTTGCGCGATACCTACGACGGTACGCCGCATTCGCATGCTTCGATCATGGCACGCGTTGTCAAAGACATGAAGATTCCGGCGGTCCAAGTCGGCATTCGTTCGATCTCAGTTGACGAAGCGCGTGTCGTCGATCAACTCCCCACCAGAATGTTCTGGGCTAAGGACGTTGTTGGCCGCGACGATTGGTGGGATGACGCTATCGAGGGCCTGACAGAAAATGTCTATCTCACGATCGATATCGATGGTCTCGATCCGTCTCTTGTTTCCGCCACGGGAACGCCGGAGCCTGGCGGCTTAGGATGGTATGAAACGATTGGCTTGATTCGCACGCTCGCGCGCAAGCGCAACGTTGTCGGCATGGACTTAACGGAATATTCGTACGTCGAGGGACAGAATGCGTCGGCGTTTCTTTGCGCCAAGTTGATCTATAAAACGCTGGGTTTTGTGTTTGAGAAGGAAGCGACTAAGGTTCGGGGACAACACATTGAAAATTGAAAATTGCAAGATGCAAATTTCAAATTGTGCAACTATTGTCTTCTTCGCAAAGTGAAACTAAGACGCAGCGATGCGAAACCGTCTGCATGTCAATTTGCGATTTTCATTTTGCAATTTTCAATGCTCTTTTGGCGAGGGCCTAGGAAAGCTTCTTCTTGTACGCTTCCTTCAATCCAGCCTGAGCTTGATCGTGCGCGTCATAAACGTTCGGTCGCGAGAGCACCGCGCGATATTGCACGAGCGCATCATTTCGCTTCCCCGCCAGGTCGAGCGAGCGCGCCGCGTACAGATGGGCCATCGTCGCCAATCCTTGTTGTGCCCCGGTCACATTGGCTGACGCCATAAACTCTTTGGCCGCCCGTTCATATTCGCCGGCAGTCATCAACGCCTCGCCAAATTTGAAATGAATCAGATCGAAATAGCGCGCCGACGTGTCGCGCACGGTCTTGTCGTTCAGCAGCGCATCGAAAGTCGCAAATGCTTCTTTTTCAGTCGCAGTGATCCCGCTCGAATGATTGTTCTGGCGCTCGAGTGCCGCCTGTGAAACCAGCGCGTCCGCCGTTTCCAGCCGGTACAAATAATTTCGCGGATATTTGGCGGCAAGTTCGCGCGCGTACGCGGCGGCTTCGCCAAATCTTTTCTCGCGCGTGTACAAAACGATCAGCAGTGTCTTCGCTTCGTCGTGGACCCAGTTGCCTTCCTTCGCCACGCGTTCAAGCGTCGCGAGTCCGCGCTTTTTCGAGCCACGAAATCCAAACATGCCGGCGGCAATCTTTACCGGCAGTGGCAGCGACCCGACCGTGTAGTCATAGAGACCGATCGTCATTTCAGCATCGCGATAGTCTGGATCAAGCTTGATCACATCGCGATGTTTATCGACCGCGTCCGAACCATCTTTCAAAGCGGCGAAGTGACGGCGCTCGACGGCTTCTTCGAAAGATGCCTTCAATCCTTCGATCGCGCCCATGAAATAAAGCGCTTCGACATCTTTGGGAAATTGTTTCAGCCGCGCCTCGGTCAAAACGCGTGCCTGCCGAGTGAGTCCGCGAAATTCATCGACGATTTTGGGATCGACTTTGTCGTCGCTAGTCGAATAAAACGTGTCGTCGTCTTCGTAAAGCGAAGACTGCAAGCGGCGCGTTTGATAGAGCGTCTCGGCCCAAAGCGTGTCGGCGAGAAACTGCGGCCCGGCGGGATAATTGGGAAACGCCGTGGCCATTTCTTTGAAGTTCTTGCGCGCGTTTTCGTAATCGAGATTGAACAACGCTTCCGATCCCGCGAGTCGCAGGTGCTCGAACCTGGCACGTTCGGTTTCCGTCAGCCAGGGAGAGATTCTCGTTTGTTGTCCGAATGCGGACGCCGTTGTAATAACAATAGCAAAAAGAAGTGTAACGAGATTTCTCATAGTGCGATCAACTTCCCCGAAGGGCTATCAGCAGCAGAACGGTAATGCCGACTATGGCGGCGATACCGATTGCGACCCAGGCCCCCGTCGACAGGTTATTGCCCTTAACCTGTTTGACCTGCGGATAAGGAACTGTGGTCGACGCTCCAGTCTTCCAATCGATTACCACAAAATGATCGTCGCTAACCTCGCTGACATAACCCTTCAACCTTGTGCCATCGCGCAGCTTTAATTCGACATGCGCCTGTGGGCCAGTTCCAAGTTTAGCAATGCCGGCTTTAATTTTCCCCGCGAGCTGCGCGTCCTTGTCGGGTTTTGGATTCGCGGTGGCAAAGGTCGCGCATACAAGATTCATTGTGAAAAGCGCGAGCGCGCATGCCAAAAGTCTTCTCAATTCTTGGATCCTCCTTCGTTGCTCCATCAAATATCGTCTTATTCACATCGTGGCTTTAGCCCGATGGCATACATCCTCGCAGGAATCAGAAACCGTTTAAACGGTTTCCGAATTCAGGGGTCGGTCCTGCTCACAGCGCTAAAGCAGCGGTGTGAATGAAACAAATCGTCAGTGAAAAGTCATATTAAACCCGCGCTCATCAATTTTCTTAAAGCCGCTTTTTTGAGATATTGCTACGGGGCAAGATAGACCAGTACTTGCTTTGGTCTCCGAGCAAGCGTCGCTCCGGTCGCGAATCCAATTCCACCGCCCAGAGACCCAAGTAACGCTTTGCCCAACCCCGGATCCTCATAGTTATAGCGATCGGCGCGCGCGCCAAATGCCAAGCCGATCGCGATACCGATGGCGGTGCCGACGACCGGTATCCACTTGCGTGATTTGCTTTTCGCCACCGACGAAATTTCGGACTTAGTCAAACTGACTGTGCTCACGCCTTGAACGGGAAATGTGGTTTCCAGAAAAAGAGTATCGTCCGTGGTCTGGCGTTTTGTTCCGACGAACTCGCGACCGTTCTTGGTAACCACTACAATCTTTGCTCCGTGCTTGAGATTCTCAACGTTGCTCCAATTTGAGAGTTTCTGTTGCGCGCAAATTATCGACGACGACAACCAACACACCAGCATAATCGATAAGAGTCTTTTCATTGTTTCTCCTCAAGGAGCAATCGATCTCCTTGTTCCAGGATCCTGTTAATGCTTGCCTAAAGACGCGACCACAATGATCACCGGCACGATGATCACTGCGAGCCCGAGGGCGAGGCCGATTTGGTGTTTGCGCGGCGGAATTCTGGCGCCTGTTAGATCGCGGCTATGCCCGTACCCGCTCTGCACTTTTGCGACCTCTGAGTATTTGAAATCAATCATGCGACGGAGATCGACTTCATAAATTTTGAAGGCGGTGTCTTCGATGCCTTGGACCGTACCATGATACTCGTCTCGATTTGCCGTTTTTACAGTCACGTCCTGCCCCATGCCGACACGTATGACCTTGGCTTTGATCTTTTCGATCGCTTCGGTTTGTGATGGGGTTTGCGCGAACGAGCTTGTGGCACCGGCGAAAGTTATAAGCATGAGACAAGCCGTCAAAAATGTTCTTGCGTTCATAGTCATAGTCGAGAGTAATCAGGTCGAAAAACTTTCGAGATACTTCACACCGCTTCCGGTATTGAAAAGGACGACTCGTTCGTTTGATTTCACCACGCCTTGCTTCACCAATTTCTTGAGCGCCGGTAAACAAGCCGCGCCTTCTGGTGCGCAAAAGATTCCTTCCGCTGAGCCAACTTCTTTTGTCGCGGCAATCAATTCTTCGTCAGCAACCGCGATCGCAGTCCCGCCCGACGCACGCAACGCGTCGAGAATTAGAAAGTCTCCAATCGCTTTGGGCACGCGCAGGCCTGAAGCCGTTGTGTGTGCGTTTTCAAATTCCGCCGCAAAACGTTCACCGTTTTGGAACGCAGTAACGATCGGCGCGCATCCGCTCGCTTGGACCGTCACCATCTTCGGTCGCTTCGATCCGATCCAACCCATCTGTTCCATTTCGTCGAAGGCTTTCCACATCCCAATCAATCCCGTGCCGCCGCCGGTCGGATAAATGATCACGTCCGGCAACTCCCAATCAAATTGCTCGGCGAGTTCATAGCCCATCGTTTTCTTGCCTTCGATGCGATACGGCTCTTTCAAAGTTGAGACGTCGAACCAACCCTCAGCTTCTTTGCGCCGGCCGACTTCCGCGCCGCAATCGGTGATCAATCCCTCCATCAAAGTCACGTGTGCGCCGGTTTGCTCGCATTCCACGACGTTCGCGCGCGGCGTGTCCTTTGGCATAAAGATGTGAGCTTCCATGCCCGCGCGCGCGGCGTAAGCAGCCAACGCCCCCGCCGCATTTCCCGCCGACGGTACGGCCAACTTCTTCACGCCTAACTCTTTAGCCATCGAAACGGCGGCCGTCATGCCGCGCGCTTTGAAACTTTGCGTCGGATTTTGTCCTTCGTCTTTTATATACAGCTTCGATAAGCCGATCTGTGATCCCAATCGCGCCGCATGCAGCAGCGGCGTGAATCCTTCGCCGAGACTTACGATATTCTGATCCTGATCGACCGGCAGCACTTCACGATAGCGCCACAAATTCGGCTGGCGATGTTTCAGAGATTCCTTCTGCAAAGACCTAGCCGCAGTTTCAAAATCGTAGCGCACCAGCAGCGGCTTGCCGCATTGAGTGCATAGATTCTGCAAGCGTCGTGCCTCGTGACCCAGTCCGCACGCGCCGCATTCGAGATGAGTAACGTTCATTATTTGTCAGCCTTTCTTCGCAGGTTGCAGGGCCGAACATGATAACTCTTGCGGGTGATTGCGTCAGGTGGAGCGGGAATGTTGCAGTTGTCAGAACCGAGGCAACCAGATGATTAGTAACTAGCAAGAGATCGCGGGCGATTAAATCCATTTCTCATTTGACATTTCTCATTTGTCATTTGAAGCTAACTTAAATTCAATTAACTGAGGAGACATCAATGCCGAATCGCACCGCAACCATTCAAACCAACAAAGGCACCATCAAATTTGAATTGCTGGAACAGGACGCGCCAAAGACGACCGAGAATTTTCGATTGCTGGCCGAAAAGGGATTTTACGACGGCGTGATCTTTCACCGCGTCATCAACGGCTTCATGATTCAGGGCGGCGATCCAACCGGCACCGGCCGCGGCGGAGCGTCGGCGTGGGGTGGACGATTCGCCGACGAAATTAATTCATCATCTGAAGTTTACCAACGCGGTTACAAAGCGGGGACGGTGGCGATGGCGAATGCCGGTCCGAATACCAATGGTTCGCAATTCTTCATCATGCACGTCGATTATCCACTGCCGCCGAGTTACACGATTTTTGGACGCGTCACCGAAGGTCAGGACGTGGTTAACGCGATCGCCACTTCAAAGACCGATCACGGCGACCGCCCAATATCCGAAATCAAGATGGAAAAGGTATCTGTCGAGTAGTAACTAAGTTTTCAATTTTGGAATTTTGAATTTCGAATTTCTGCCGTCACGTATTTCTTCGCAGCTTCAACGGACTCGACGAAGTCAGCGCCGTTCGCCAGCGATGCCGCTATCGCCGAAGACAGCATGCAGCCTGTCCCCCGCACCGGCGGCGCATCAATCCACTCGCCGCGAAAGACCGTGATCTCGCCCTCGTCATCAAGCAGGTCTATCGCCTGTCGTTCCGCTGACCTGTGCTCAAGGTGTCCACCTTTAATCAGCACCGCGAGCGCGCCCAGTTCGCGCAGCCTCCTCGCAGCCTCACGCATTGTGTGCTCATCAGATATCTGCATGCCCGTCAATCTTTCAGCTTCGGGAATGTTCGGGGTGATCAGACGTGCCAGCGGAAACAATTCGGTGCGAAGAACTTCGATTGCATCCTCATCGATTAATTGATAACCCGAAGAGGACCGCAGCACCGGATCGACAATTGGCGAAGGTAGACGCTTGTTGTGCACCATCGCCGCAATTTCAAAAATCAATTCAGCCGTGGGTATCATCCCAATCTTGACGGCTGCGATTTCATGCTCCTCTGTGACTGGAACGATTTGCGCGCGCAGCGATGATGCAGGTTCGTGCGTAGCGCCGAACACTCCGGCAGAATTCTGAAAAGTCAACGATGTGATCGCGGCCGCCGGACGACAGCCAAACTCGACGATTGTTCTGACGTCGATAATGATGCCCGCGCCACCCGAAGGATCGTAACCAGCAACCGTCAGCACGACTGGATTAGGAGAGATCACTTGATCGTGTAAAGGCGCTTTTCAAATTCCGCAACCACTGGCAACTTCCGGCCTTTATGCTTGACCGTTAATCCTTCCGCGCGCAGGTAACGCGCCTGTGATTCGACGCCGCCTGGATATTTCGGATTGAGACTGCCGTCGTCTTTGATCAGTCGCCAATAAGGCGTCAGACGCCGTTTACCATTCGCGCGATCCTCTTCCGCGGCTTCGGCCGCGATGCGCACAAAGATTCCCGTCGTCAGCGGACACGTTACATCCGTGGCGAAATCAAAGGCCAGCTTCCGTCGCAACTGGCTGCCCGTAATTAGTTTTCCTTTCGGTACCCGGCGAATCAATTCATCGACCAGCATCGGAGTTGGAATCAACATCGTGCCTTTTCCGAACCGCGACATCTTCGGGGGAATCCGCACGACCTTCGGTTCCTGAGGCTTCTCCAGCTTCGCGCGCCAACCGCTGCGATTAGTGAATTTGCTTTTCATGAGCGAATGATCCTTTGGCTACCTCGAACGGCATTGCATAGATTATCGAAATGCAAAGTTTCGTTGAATAGGCTGATGCCTGCAACTCCATGTGCGCCCGCGGCGAGGCAGCCGGCGGCATTTGCCAACGTAATACCCCCCAAGGCGAGTACCGGAAAGCTGTTCAACTCGCGCACAATTATCGACAACGCTGGTAAGCCTTGAGCTGGTCCATATGCGAGTTTCGATGCGGTCTCGAACACCGGACCAAATACTATGAAGTCAGCGCCGTCATCTTGTGCTCCGCGCGCTTCGGCTAATGAATGGGTCGAAGCTCCAATCAAAAAATTCTTACCGAACGCTTTTCTAATCGTAGCGGGGCCCAGCGAACGGGTGGTCAAGTGAACGCCATCGGCGCCGGCGCCTGTCGCTATGTCGGCGCGATCATTGACCAGCAGACGCGTGCCGGTTCCTTTCGTGATTTGGACGGCTCGAGATACCAATTCGAAGAGGACCCGCGCCGTCAATTTCTTTTCCCGGATTTGAATTAGATCGATTCCCGCCGCTACGGCCGCCGAAGTCTGTTTGAGAATTTGATTGAATTCCGGATCGTGCGGCGTCGTCTGTTCAGTGGTTGCGCCGCGGGTAATCAGATAGAGGATCGGTTTGGACAGGTTGAGCGACATTTGCAGATGAAGCTTGATTCTGAGGCGAGCTTTTCACATTAGGCGGACGTTCGTCCAGCGCGCGCACGGTCGATCGGAAATTAATTGCTTCCCAAAGTCCCATCGCCAGATTGAGAATGCCGAGGCCTGAAACCGCGCCCCGCATCCAGCCCGAAGCGACGAATCGCTGCACGCCGAATCCTACTTTGCGCGAAGCAACCAGCAGAAAATAGTTGTTACCCCAATCGCTCAGGCCGAGCCAACCGTGCGGGACCCACGGCAGCACCGTGAGCACCAGCCCAATCTCGAGACAAAGGATGATATAGAAACTTACGGTCAGTCTTGACGACATGCAGCAATCCTGGAAACAAAAATACCACAAAGCTGTGGCTTTCTCAGCTTTATGGTAAGCGAATGGCTGACGATGTCTGTTACATCATCCGAGACTCGAGTGACTTCAGACGTTCGTTCACACCACGGTACGAAACATTGACGCCGTAGATTTCAGTGAAAAGATTTTTCGCCTGATTCAAATCGCCGGCCTGTTCATACGCGGCTGCCAGGTCGAATCGTAGCGCTTGCCTTTCATCCTCGGAAGTGTTCGGCGCACCCAATCCTTTGTTGAACCATTTAATCGCCAGTTGCGGAACTCCTTTGCGCATGAAGCAATGGCCGAGCAGATTGCAGCATTGTAAGTAGCGCGGCGTACCATCGTCGGGCGAAACGATCCCCACTGCAATTTGAAATTCCTCCAGCGCTTCTTCGAATAAATCCATCTCCTGGTACGCCAGCCCGAGATTGTAATGGGTTTCGTAATCGCCGTTGCCATTGGTTTCTGCTTCTGCCGAAACTCGATACTCTTCGAATACTTCAGCCAGCCCTGCATCGATTACGGGAACAGTCACCGCGGGCTTTTCGAAGACGTGCTCGTGGACCTCACTAAGGGGTGCGCACTCAACATTCTCCGGCACAAATGAAAACTCCGCGACGCTTTCGGCCTCGTGCTCGACCGGCATGGAATGGTCCACAATACTTGCCGCCGCGCCGCTGCCCTGATCAAGTTGCCGCCGACGCAACTCAATGTCGGGATGCTGACCAAACTGGCTCTCCAGCAAGTTGAGCGTGTCAATTGCTATGTCCGCATAACCTTGGGCGATGTAGAAGTCGACACTCTCTAATTCCTGGGCGCGCATGCCCGCCTTGCGATCGTCGTCATCCGCGTCGTGCACCGCCTCTTGAGGCAATTCCTCGCCTACGACGGCTTCGAAGGTAAAGCCACGCTCAATACCCAAATCGCCAGATCGGTCGTCGTCATGGTCTTCGGCCACTTCCGTTGGGGCGTTCCACTCGAACGCGTGCGCGTCGTCCGACGGCGGATCTTCATGTTCGATCGTGAATTCATGAACGAAAGCGACCTCGTTTTCCGCAGGCTCGGTGGCGAATTCAGGCAGCACCTCGGCCGCGGCTTCAGTCGTCGCGCCGCCGAGTTCTTGCAAGCGCGCGGCGTAGAGGGCTTGTTCCGGCGCCAAACGAGTCAGTTGTGTCAGCGCATAGCGTTCATCATCTGTAAGTCCGGCAGTCTGTGCGGCTTCTGCCAGGCGATCCAACGCGGTTCTAAGATTGTCGACGTCGCGCTGCCACCAATGAACGCGCACCAATAGTCGCAAGGCTCTCACGTGATCGCCGTCGCGTGCGAGCAGCTCGTTTACCAGATCGAGCAATTGTCTATCTTCGCGGTCCGATAACATTTGCTCTGCAATGCTTCCAACTAAACGGGCTGCTTCATCGAGTTGGTCGATTGAAAGATACAATCTTGCCACCTCAATGAAACGAAGATAGGCGGACGGCTCCTTTTCAACTAACGCCGCGGTGGCAATCTCAGCTTGCGGAGGATCTTCCGCCTGGATGTAGGCAGTCGCTAACAATGACAACAAGTCGATATTGTCGGGTGTGCTGTCTGATGCTCGTTTGATAAGCTCAGCGGCTTCGTCGGCGGTGCCGCGGGCAGTGTGCGCCGCGAGCAAGCCACTCAGCGTCGCCGCATCACTAGGTTGAATATCGAGAGACCTGGTGAAAGCGTTCACCGCATCGTCAACCGAGCCCCGCGCCTGAAGGTTGTCTCCTGCTTCAGTGAACGCTGCCGCGGCCTCGCTCAACATTCCCTCTTGCAAATAATTTTCGGCGAGCTGCAGACGTACATCGGTATTCTGCGGATCGAGATCCGCAATCTTGGAAAGAACCTCCAGACCGGCTCTCGTATCGCCGGATTTCGAGTGAGCATTCGCGACAGC
>DASQYL010000195.1:0-4518 GCA_035639235.1 Pyrinomonadaceae bacterium
CGATGTTCACCGGAATGCCGTAGACGCGGGCGATCAGGATCTGCTTTTTGAAAATTGCTGGAACCGCCATGCGCAGGGATAAAGGACCCAACTTTAGATGCTAAGAGTTTCGAGATGTTCCGTGACAGTTGAAAAGAAAACCGCCGCACCTCACGCATTACTCACGGCATGTTGCCACTCGATTTCGAACAAGGGCACGGGCTGGGTGCGGTTCTTGACGCTGATTGCTTCGCGTGGCTCGAGTTGGTAACGGGACCGCGCCGCGTTGGCAGTCACCTCGCTGACCAGAATCTCGCCGGCCTTGGCGTTTGATTCAAGCCGCGAAGCAGTGTTGACGGTGTCGCCGATGGCGGTGTATTCCGAACGCCGTTCCGATCCGATGTAACCGACGATGACTTCGCCGGTGTGCAAGCCGATGCCAATTCCAATTTCAGGATAACCCTCGGCGCGCAATTCATCGTTGATGCTCAACATCCGGCGCTGCATCGCCACGGCCGCCGCCATGGCGTTCGCCGCATCCTTCTCAGTCACAGTCGGCGCGCCGAACAAAGCCATCAATCCATCACCGAGATATTTATCGAGGGTCCCGCCGTGGGCAAAGATAATGTCGGTCATCGCCGAGAAATATCGATTCAGCAACTGCACGATTTTTTCCGGCGGTGCGTGTTCTGAAATGCGTGTGAAGCCGCGAATGTCGGCGAACAAGACGGTGATCGTTTGCATGACGCCGCCGAGTTTGAATGACTCGGGATTCTCGAGCATCTGCTTGACGACGTATTCGGGCAGAAAGCGCGAGTAGTTCGCTCGCGCGACTTCTTCTTTCGCCAAACGTTCGTGCGCGCGAACATTTTCGACCGCGATCGCAGTCTGCGCCGCGACAGCGCTGATCAATTCCAGATCATCAGGCTTGAACGCTGAGAATGGGTCGAGACGATCGGCGTAGAGCGCGCCGTGCACGCCCGACTCCGTCACCAACGGCGCGCAAATCGTCGAGCGCACTCCCTGCGAAACGATCGAATCGACGCCGGCAAATTGCTCGTCCGCGGCCACGTCCTGTGAAAGCAGCGCCACGCGATCCGTCATCACCTTGCGCGTGATTGTCCGGCCGATGGTCATCTTATGTGCATGAGCTTCGAGTTTCGCGTCACGCGCGCGCGTTGCAATCGGGAACAACTTGGCGTTCTCGGCGTTTTGAGTAACGACGCTCTCGGTAAGCAGAGCGACCACGCGGTCCGCCGGCGTCGATCGAAAGATGATGTCGGTCGCCATTTTGAAAATGCGATCGAGATCGAATCCCGCGCCCAAGGCTTTGCTCATCTCGTAAATTTCGCTGAGGATGTTCGCCTTGCGTTGCAACGATTCGAGGACTTTGTCGCCGGCTTTCGGCACTACAGCACCGGCGCCAAGGCTCGGGTCGGACTGCCGCAAGACGGTCTGCAGGACGTCGTTCGCCGACATCAGCAACTGTGTATGGCCCAGAGGCTTGTCGTCGAAACTGAGATCGGCAGTGCGTTCTTCTTTCGGTTGCTCGAAACGAATGGTACTCGCGCCGATCGTCACGCGGTCGCCGTCTTTCAATTTGTGCTCGAACTTCTGTTCGCCGTTGACGAAGACTTTGTTCGCGCTGCGCTTCATCTGACCATTCACGACGACGCCGTCGATGAGCGTGAATGAACCGTCGTCGCTCGGGGTGATATGCGCGTGATGTCGCGAGGCTCGCGGATCGTCGAGCACGATCTGGTTGTCGGGCGCGCGCCCGATCATGACGACCCGGTTATTGAGTTGATGTTGTGCCTGGCGCCCGCTGGCGTCCGTAACTTTCAGTACGGCCATAGAAACTGTTTACGAGAAATTGTCGCAGACGATTCTACAAGCTAACAGTCGCTTCAGCCTAACAGATCGTGCGACAAATTATCTTGCATATGAACCGGATACAGTGAAAGAATGAGCGCTCACCCGGGCTCAGTCTCAGACGATTGGAGAATCTCTCATGTACCAACTTATCGCTTTACCTCGGGTTTGTCTGATTGGAATTATTTTCGTTAGCTGTTCGTACGCGCTCGCCCAAACCAAGATCGCGACTCCGCAACCAATCGGCTCGATTTCCGGTCATGTCTATATCGATGGCAAAGCTGCCGCCGGCGTCGAGGTCGGCGCCTTCGCCAGCGATAGTATTAATCGGCGCGTGGCCAACGCGCAGAGCAAGACGGATAGCGAAGGCTATTACCAACTCGGCGGACTGCCGGCTGCCAACTATCAGATTATGACCTTCACGCCGAACCTTATCGTTGCCGAAAATGAACCGCAGTCTCCGATGTTCGGCTACTTCGCTTCGGCTAAGTCAGTGTTGCTCGCGGCTGGCGAGGATGTTATCGATATCAATCTCAAACTGAAGCGTGGCGGCGTGATAACCGGGAAAGTCACGGACGCTGACGACAAGCCGGTCGTCGAAGAGCGCGTCACGCTACAGCCGGTCGTCGAGCAGGGTCAACCGCAGACGCGGATGCCTTATCAAGTCTCCGCTTCGATGTATCAGACAGACGATCGCGGCGTTTATCGAATCTATGGTTTGCCTCCGGGACGCTATCGCGTCAGCGTGGGCCGAAGCGCGAATGCCGGGTTCACCGGAACTGGCGGCTTTTATCTGTTGACCTATCATCCCGACGCAACGGACATCAATCGTGCTGAAGCGGTTGACGTGGCCGAGGGCGCGGAGGTCAAAGACGTCGATATAAAGGTTGGCGCGCGAGGGGAAACCCACTCACTGACGGGCCGGGTAGTCGATGCTGAAACCAATCTGCCTCTCAGCGGCCTACGCATCGGCATAATGTTCGAGCAAGGAGGCGGCTTCTCCTCAGGGAACATTACCGGCGCCGATGGCACTTTCACTATTCAGGGCGTCACGCGTGGTAAATACGGCGTCTACGTTTCACAGGACAGTATTAATAGCAGCGACTTCTACAGCGATCCCGTGTCCGTGAGCGTAGCCGACGAGGACGTCAACGGCATAGAAATTAAAGCCCTGCACGGCGTCAGCGTCAGCGGCACAGTCATGGGTGAGAACATCGACTTGAAGGATCTACTGCGACAAATTCCGACCTTGCGAGTTTCGATCAACGTCATCCCTGCTGATGGGCGCATGACGCCAACAACGATTCGTTCATTTGGAAGCGCGACAGTTGCGGCTGACGGCAGCTTTACTGTCAGCGGATTACGTCCCGGCCGGGTTAGCTTAAATGTGAGCAGCAGCGATTCAGCGAAACGCCCGTCGATAACAAAAGTGATCGCCGGCGGCGTGGTCGTGAGCCAGGGATTTGAAATTGAGCGGCAGCCGGTTTCTGGTATCCAACTTGTCGTCGCGTATGGCACTGGCGCGCTGCGCGGCAGCGTTACTTTGCAGGGAGGTACGCTTTCGGAGTTCCGCACTGAGGTGATCTGTCGGCGCGATGGCTCGCGGATAACCGGCGGCGCATATCTCGATGCGCGCGGTCATTTCACAATGAATGCGCTGGTGCCGGGAAGCTACGATTGTTACCTGCAATTCATCCCGAACGGCCGCATCACCACACGGCCACCACAACCTCCCCATCAACCTGTGACTGTGTCCAACGATACCGAAGTGGAAATAACTTTTCTGGTCGATCTCACGCCGAAAGGAGTTGGACCATGAAGCCATCTCTAAAAGATCTATTGTTGACTGGCGCTATTCTCATGATCGTCTCAGCGCTGGTGCACGCCCAAAATCAAACCGCGTCCAAAGACGCCGGTGTGATTTCAGGAACTGTCAGTGCGGACAACGGATCGTTAACGAATGCGCGTGTCACGATCGGTAAGATGGGCGCTAACGTGCCTGGTCAAACGGTCCGCGTCGACAGTAAGGGAAGTTTTCAGACGGCTCCGCTCGAGCCGGGATTGTATTACCTCGGTGCTTATGTGCCAGGTTTAATCGGCGACCCATCCAGTCAAGGTATTCGTTCTTACTACCGGCCCGGCGACACGGTGAATTTCAAATTGATCAAAGGCGGAGTGATCACCGGCTCCGTCAAGAACGCAAACGGCGATGCATTGATCGCGATGCCGGTGCGCGCAATCATGGTGCGCAATCGAAACGGCGACCCCGTGTCGTTCACTACCGGCGGTCGCGAAGTCTTGACTGATGACCGTGGCATATATCGTCTCTATGGATTGCCGCCAGGAACATACATCGTTTCGGCGGGCGGGTCGTCGCGTTCGTTTGGGCCGTTTTCACCCACGGCTTACGAAGCCTTCGTGCCCACCTACGCACCGTCAGCCACTCGCGACACCGCTACGGAGATCTCATTGAACAGTGGCGATGAGGCGCAAGCCGATATTCAATTTCGGGAAGAACGCGGACACGTGATTAGCGGTACGATAACAGGGACAGTTACGTCTGATGGGCCACAGCAATACGGGGCAGGAGTCGTTTTGTATGACGCTCGTAATCATGCAGAAGTGGCGACCGGCAGCGCCAGCGGTTCCAATAAATTTTCTTTCGCG
>DASQYL010000196.1:0-7403 GCA_035639235.1 Pyrinomonadaceae bacterium
CGTAATTCTCATTCTTCAGTTCATACCGCAGCTCGCGATTGGTCAAACTTCACCTCAGAAGGAAGTGATGACGAACGCCTCAGTAGTCGAGCTGGTTAAGCTTGGGCTTGGCGAGGCAGTAATCATTCAAAAGATCCGACAGTCCGACCATAACTTCGATACCAGCACTGCCGGACTTGGTCAACTCAAGGCTGCGAAGGTTAGTGACAACATCATTATGGAAATGATGAACCCTGGCAATAGTGCTTCAAGCGCGCTACCAGTTATCAGTCCAACTCCGACTACACCGCAACCAATCGCCACATATGAGCCCAAGCAAACCGACGACCTTTACGCGTTGTTTCTAGACGGCACGAACAAGCGCAGATTGATCGGTGATCATGCTCATTTGGCGCGAGCGAAGATCAAAGACAAGGAAATGACGCTAGGCTCTCTTGCGGCTAATGCTGTGGTAACGGAAGCGGTAAGTAATGTTCTCATCCAAGAGTCGGGTCAGGTCTTCTCGAACATTCTTCTATCGAGCGTCGGAAGGAGCGTGTTGTTTCCTACGGGGACTCTACTCGGAGGGATGGCCGGTGGCATATATGTGGCATCGACAACTGTAGGATCGAAGCTGTTGGGTCGATCCACGCCTAGTATAACGGCCGTATTCGCTTTGAATAGGTCCACGTCAGCAACTGTCTTACAAACCAGCCAACCACAGTTCGAGATTGTCTATGGCGATATCCCTGGAATAGATCCGGATGAATATCAACCGGCGATTGTTAAGCTGACAGCTACGAAGGACAACTATAGGCTTCGCGGAGCAGCGCGAATCAAAGACTCCAAGGTTATCTACGAGGGCTTTGTTCAAGACGCTGTTCAAACCCAAACACAAAAATTGGCTCGTGGTCACATGCAGATAAGTCCGCAGGCCGCCCTGCCTGCTGGGGAATATGGACTCGTGCTGGTGCCGGTGAACGAAAAGAAGGTCGTCTCAGGTGACAACCCGCAAGAGAATGCGCTTCTCGTTGTGGTCTGGGATTTCTCGATACGTTAGTCAGCGAAAGGTTAATACTATGGATCGAAATCGCCTCCTATTAGCTCTCCTAATATTGGCTTGTGTTACTTCGTCGTTCTCGGTCTTAGGACAGGAGAAGAAGCCGACAAGTGATGACAAGGATCGGCTTAAGAACCAGCCTGAACTTCTCATCAACGCTGATATCGAGAAGGTTCGATCGGTGATTATCCAGGGGATGCTGGAATCAAAATATACCCTCGATAAAGAAGCGGAACACCAGCTTGTTTTCCGCAAAGAGATTAAAGGCGGAACTGGTTTCGCTGCGGGATTGCTACTTGGGAGTGATCAGCAAAACCCTCATCAGATAATTACCTTCATCATGACAAAGCAAGATGCCGGCGTTCTTGTTGCCGAACGAGTCGCAATTCTATATCCAGACCGCAAAGGCCAGGGAATGCCTCGTGACGTTGATAGCAAGAAGATTCGTAGAGAACTCTGGGCCAATCTGGATGAGATTAAAGAAAAGTCAGAAAAGAAATGACCCGTCGTCGGGACGACTCATCGTGACCTCTGCCCGGCCTTTCGGTTGATACCCTTGTATCTCACCGTACTGGGAAGTTTTTCTGGCAGATCCAATTCGTCGTCAACGATATCTTCAAGGTGAACACCCGCGACCCGCGCATAACGCAGCAGCGTCGCAAGCGGTGGTTCATTTCTTCCGAGTTCGTATTTCGAAATGTTCGTGTACTCGACCTGGTCCTCAAGTTCTAACCGTCTGTGCATTTCTCCCTGAGACAGGCCGAGCGCAAGCCGAATCTCACGGAGTTTGTCGGGAAGGCGTGCTGGCCTTGGCCGCGAACCCTTACCCATCAGGATTGACCTCCCGATGCTTGTTCGCGGAGCGCGGCCTTGCCTCTATGTATATTTATACATAGAATAATGTCGCGTAAGTGATTCGCCGTGAGTTGGAACCGTCCATGCTCAACGGCGATGCTCATCACTCGATGCGAGCGGATGGTGAGCTACGCATAGGCCGTTGCCGAGTTTTTGAAAGACCAGAACGCCCCAGAGCATAGCAGAACTGCACTACTTGATCATGGGTTTTTCAAAGGTTGTCCGTGCCTCACCAATCCACAAATGGTAATAGCGGCGCACCTAGGCAGATTCGTCTCCTGTACGTAGGCGGTGACGTAGGATTGATACGTTCTCTACGACAGACATTGCCCGAACCGCAATATCACATCGTGCTGTGCCCTGATCGTGGCTCGGCAGAGATGTTCATCAAAAGCGAGATACCGTATCAACTGGTCATATTCGATCATGAAATGCGTGATAGAGCGGCTCCGACCTGACGCAGTTAGTGAGGTCGCTAGACCATAGTGAAAGCACAGCGGCCATAGTAGTGGGCGTCGAAGAGGAGGATGCGCTTCGGGAGTTCACTCGCGCGTCCGGCGGAAACGATTACGTCACAAAGTCTGATCATTTTTCAGGCGTCCAGGAAATGGTCAGGCGCATGCTCAAAAACTTAGCTTACGACTCTGCGAGATACGAGTCTGGCACGGCCTCCCGCCCAGACAAATGGAGTTGACCAGTGCCGCCGGGCCGTCGCGGAGCGGGGTGGGACGAGACGGCCTGATTTCACGTAACCCTAGATCGTCATTTGTCGTTAGACGGTTAGGTAGACAGCAGTAACTTCTTCTCAGACTCGGCTGTGGAGCCGAGACTGAGTGAGCGAGGCAAAGGTCCTTGGAGACTTGCCCGGCAGGCATTTCCCCGACCGCGCCTCGCTCATTCTTTTCTCAAAAGGTTGGCTTGCGTTAAGTCTCTACAGTATCGTTCGTCATTATGTGTGGCCGCCTTACGCTTCAGTCCTCGAGATGGAATTTGAGTCAACGGATCGGTCGCGGCGAATCGCAAACGCCCTAAGGGACAGTTTGACATTCCAAACTCACGCGATATAGAGTGCGCGGCACATTGGGCGTAGTGATCGTGGGGTGAGGACATGATCACGCAGAGGCTGAAAGTCTCCGCCCCGCAACCTATCATTGGTTGTGATTAAGAAAGGCCGGCTTGTGGGAGGGCTGGCCTTTCTTGTTCGTGTTAACAGTGAGCTCTGATAGCCGATAACCCATGCCAGTTACGATCGAGTGACCAGATCGTTACGAGACGGTAACCATTGATAAAGTAAGTTCACCATCTAGAACCAGATGGAGTCGATTTTCCTTAGGTTCGCTGTTGTCTTCGTGTTCGTAGCTGATGGAACAGTGATTGCGAACGAAGTGATGCGCCGTGGCTCTCCCGGTCGCATTCTGTCCGTGGCGACGGCAACCGGAGAGTTGCTCTTGGTAGGAAAAATGATCGCTTGCACCGAAGGAAGAACGATGACTGTAAAACTATCAAAAAAGAGTGGGCTTTGGATTGGAGCGGGTGTTCTGCTGATCGCGATGCTGGCTTCGATACCCCTCAGTTGCAGCACAAATAAGGGGCATATCACGATAGGAATACAAACTTCGCCGGCTATGGCGCTAGTAATGGTTGCCAAAGATAAGCAATTCTTTGATCAAGAGGGGCTTAATGTGGAATTAAAGGAGTTCACCGCCGGAAAATTCGCTTTGCAAGCATTTCTCGGAGGTTCCCTGGACTTTGCCGTGGCGGGCGAGGTCCCTGTGACACTCGCATCCCTCCAAGGCAGCGACTTCACAGTGATCTCTCAAGTGGTCGAGAAAACTACAAATGAAGTACGCGTTGTGGCGCGCAAGGAAGAAGGGATCGCTGACGCGACTTCATATTTCAAAAAGAAAAAGCGCAAGCTCGCGACCTCATTTGGTGGAGGGCCGGAATTCTTTACCTACAACTTTTTAAAGAAACACGGAATTGCGTCTAACGAAGTCGAGATAATTAGTCAAAGCCCCCAAGACATGCCCGCCGCGCTAGTGAATGGCAGCGTGGACGCGGTCTCGATCTTCGATCCATTTGCCTTCATCGCAGAGAAACAGATGGGTAATAACGGGGTCACGTTCGCGGAGCCTAATATCTATTCTGAGTTATACGTGATAACGGCCAGCCGCGACACGGTGGAAAAACGGCGCGAAACGGTTGACGGTATCCTACGCGCGCTGGTGAAGGCGCAGGAATTTATCCAGACAAATCCTGCCGAAGCGAAAGCGATTGTGATTAAGTATACGAAGCTTGATCCAAGTGTCGTAGATGGTATCTGGTCAAACTTCAGCTTCGCCGCTGCCCTCAATCAGCGTCTGCTTGATTATCAGAATCAGGAAGCCGCGTGGGCGAAAGAGAACGGAACCGTTCCGGCCAATACTGCAACTCCAGATTTCCGTCAGCGAATCGTTGAAGCGCCATTGAAGAGCATCAAGCCTGATGCGGTGCAGTTGCCGTAAGCGAAGCGTGAAAAGGCGTTATGAATAAAAGAACAATCGGTATGGCGTAAAGGACTTCAAGATGCGGACGACCCTTCGAGTTGCAGCGCCGATTTTGCTTCTGTTGATTGCCTGGGAGATGATTTCGCGATCGGGATTCATCAACAGTGCTCTCTTCCCGCCTCCAACGAAAGTCATTCTGGCTTTGTGGGGAATGATTGAGTCGCGCGAGATTTTTACAGATCTGAGAGCGAGTTACGTCCGCTTATTGGGGGGACTTTCGGCTGGTGCCCTGATTGGCGTTGGACTGGGTTTGTTGACCGGAAGGATTAAGTTTATGGCGGATGTAATATCGCCCCTGATCCAACTGTTTCGCCCGCTGCCGCCCGTGGCAATTATTCCGCTGGTAATCGTTTGGTTTGGCATCGGCGAAACTGCAAAGATTTTTTCCATTGCGTTCGCTGTGTTCTTCCCTGTTTGGCTAAACGCTCATTTGGGAGCGCAACAGGTACCGCAACGATTGTTATGGAGCGCTTCGACCCTTACCTCGTCGAGATTGAAGATTTTCTGGCGTGTAATTTTTCCGGCATCATTGCCGTTCATTGTGGCGGGCATGCGCACTGGCATCGCGGTGGCCTTTGTGATGGTATTCGTGGCTGAATTAATGGGCGCTTCCGAGGGAATAGGTTACGAGATCTCAACCGCTCACTTGGCCTATCGCATCGACAAAATGATGGCGGCACTGGCGATACTAGGCGCTTCCGGCGCGCTCGCTGACTATCTGTTCGCTAAAGCGATCAATTGGAAATATCCCTGGTTGAGGTTTTCGCGCGCGAAATGATCATGGGTGGCATAAGCATCAAGAATCTATGCGTTTCGTACGGCGCTTTGGTAGTGCTTGAGCACATAGATCTTGATGTCGCCAATGGCGAATTCGTTAGCTTGGTCGGGCCATCCGGCTGCGGCAAAACAACCTTGCTGAATGCGCTCGCGGGCTTTATCCCAGCGAGCGGACAGATCAACGTGCCACACCGCATCGGTATTGTCTTTCAGGATTATTCCGTTTTCCCATGGATGACGGTGGCCGAGAATATCGGTTTTGGTTTGAATCACGGCAACGGAGTTAAGTCCGACGTTGTGCGAGAGCACCTGCGAATGGTTCGACTTGAGGATCGTGCCGACAAATACCCAGCCGAACTTTCAGGCGGCCAGGTGCAACGTGTTGGAATCGCGCGCGCGCTAGCACCCAAGCCCGCCGTGGTCTTTATGGACGAACCGTACGGCGCGTTGGATCGCGAAACTCGTGAAAGGATGCAAAAGTGGCTCTTGGAAGTGTGGAATGAAGATCACAAAACGATCATCTTCGTGACGCATGATATGGAAGAAGCTATCTTTCTTTCAGATCGAGTTGTTGTGCTTAAGAACAAGACCGTGGGCGCTGAGTTCGTCATTCCTTTTCCCCGACCGCGGACCGAAGAGCTGAAGTTTTCGTCAGAATTCATAGGGCTAAAAAAGACGGTGCTGTGTGAATTGAGATCGTAAGGCTTAATCCCGGCGAATATAGATGACTTGCAATAAGGAGAAAAACTTGTGATGGAAATTGTACTTGAACCCAAAGAAGATATGGCAAAGCGAACTCCGGCTGGGATGGCTTTAATTCCCGCGGGCGAGTTCATGATGGGCAGCGAAACGGGCGGTGAGGTGGAGAAGCCCGCACATCGTGTTTATCTTGATGATTACTTCATAGATCAAACTCCGGTAACGAATGCGCAGTTCAAGAAGTTTGTCGAAGCGACGAGATATCGCACGACGGCAGAACGCTTGAACCAACTGGTTTCGACACAGGATGGCAGCATCGCAGCCGGTGGAGTTTCATGGCGAAGGTTCTACTCTGATGACAGGGCAGATCATCCCGTAATTTTCGTCAGTTGGTTTGATGCGGATGCGTATGCCAACTGGGCGGGGAAGAGACTGCCTACTGAGGCTGAATGGGAGAAAGCAGCGCGTGGCGGTCTGGAAGGAAAGCTGTTTCCGTGGGGTGATGACGAGCCCACGGCGCGCCAAGCTAATTGGCTGAAGACGCAAACCGAGGAATCAAGTGCGCCGCCAACAACTCCGGTGCGAGCGCTTGAGCCGAACAAGTATGACGTTTACGATATCGTGGGGAACGTTTGGGAGTGGTGCGCTGATTGGTATTTCGATCCTTACTATGTGATAAGTCCCGCCGCGAATCCGCAGGGCCCGGAGCGTGGACAATATCGCGTGCGGCGCGGCGCTGCGTGGAACATAAGAGAGAGCTTTCGCTTGCGTTGTGCCAATAGAGGCGCAATGCCGCCCGAACGGTACTGGCCGAATATTGGATTCCGCTGCGCACTGTCATAAGAAGATGGATTCAGTCAGCCACAATGCGAATGTCGCCGGCGATGTAATTCAGCGGCTGCACAGCGCGCTCAAAGAATTACTGCCAGCGATGGTCGCCGATGGTGGCGGCGCCGAATTTGTTTCGTACAATGATGGTGTCGCCACTTTCAAGCTACTAGGCACGTGCGATTTTTGTCCAAGCCGTCAGCTGAGTGCGATGGCCTTGAAACAAGGCATCGAAGACAGGGTACCAGAAGTTGCGGACGTGAGAGTTCTCTTCCCGGCGTTTTCGCAACGCGGCGCCCTTGCGGCGCCGCCCTAGGCGGCCAAGGCCGCCAACTGATCGCAGGCGAGTCTTATGAGAGGAAGCGCGGCAACGCAAAACTCAAACAGGTTCATATTTCGTCCCGAGGCTATGCTGCCTGCATGGGTGGTAGCTGACCGAGACCTCATCGTCCGCACACGAAACAACTTTGCCCTGCAACTGCTGACAGCCGTTAATAAAGGCGATCTATTTTTCAATAACCTGCTTTCGCTTCGGTTGGACAACCTTCCCAGCGAACAGCACGAAAGTCTGTGGAAGTGTATTCTCGATCCCAAATATCAGAATAATTTTGAAAGTGTCGCTGAGGCGCTACGAATACTAGAAGCGCACCGGCTCATAC
>DASQYL010000197.1:0-7452 GCA_035639235.1 Pyrinomonadaceae bacterium
CGATGGAAAATCTTCATGGGACGACGGTGCGAATAACTGAGCAATCTCTCCCCTATTCTTATGAGCGCGTTTCTATGAGTTGAACGCTGCGATGCTTTTGCAGCGGTCACACCGCGCCGGCTTCGTTTCCCGAGTGCTAGGCCGGCGCGGTTTTATATTTGGTCAGTACCCCTCGAATGATCGCATCGAGCAGAGGTAGAGGCGAAGCTGCAGGTGGTCCTGACACCAGCTACGTGCACATGTGCGTACTCGGGTCGCTCCAGTCGGATTGGCCGGTGGAACCGCCGAGGGCGCGGACTTGCACCACGTAGTCCTTTCCTCTGTTCAGGCCGTTGAAGGTGATGTGCTGCGAGTCGCCGTTGAAGACGCTCGGCAACCAATCCCCGTCGGTTGGTTTAGCGCGTCCTTCGTACATGGCGGCGTTGCGGACCGGGTCTACCGATGCGATCAACTGGCCGCTCGTGCCATTCTTAACCACCAGGCTGCTGGGCTGGTCCAACGGCGTTGATGCCCGCGTGGTGCTCTGCATTTGAAAGCCGGAGCTGAGCAGCGTCGCCGAATCGTTATTACACATGAGCTGCACATAATTCGCGTACTGGCGCAGAAAGCCCAACAGTGTCTGGCGTGAACTACTCTTGGCGGCGGTGTCGGCTGGCCCCCCAACTTCAGCAGCTGCTACCTTCGCTGTGAAATCAATAACTGCCGCGTTTAGATTAACCAGCGGGACCGGTGGCGACGGGTAAGTCGTATTTCCCGTAATTCCGTTGATTACGCCATGGGCAAAATTGTCGAGTTCTGAATCTGGAAGTTTGGCAAAGGCGAGAGAAACTTTGACGATCATAGGAGTCCTCCTTTGATTGGCTAAAGGTTAAATGTTGACCACCGGCAAAAACAGGAGCGGGTGGCGTGAGTCGCATAATCCGTCAGCGCAAAGGTTCTGGGTGCGCTGGCCGTATTCCCCGGGTCGGGCCTTTAATAGCCCTGTAATTCCGATTCGCAATCAGGATTGCTGTGGTGCCTTATACCCCAACAAAGCCTTATCTTGCAAGCATTTTCTTCGGGTTGAGGAGCGATAAAGAAAACTTACTTTGGGGTTTTGTAAGCTTACTTTATGACAAAGCAAGCTTTCTTTGCGCCAAAGCAAGCTTACTTTGCGATAAAGCAAGCTTTCTCTGCGGCGAAGAAAGCTTACGTTCTCATAAGGAACGGTTACTTTGCGACGCAACAACCCTTACTGTGCAATCAAGCAAGCTTACTTTGCTACCAATCAAGGTTACTTTGCCTCGAAGCAAGTTTGCTTTATCGCAAGTAAGGGCTTCTATTCGACAAAGAAACCTTTCGGTCTGCCTGAGAAGGTCTTCAAAGCCGCGACGACGCCCTTCGTGATCACACCCCAAGGTTTATTCGCTGCGTAGGAAGTCTTCGTTGACCCATCGAAGACTTGCCTTCTCAGCTCCACGAAACGACATCTATAAATGGGCCGCGACGGCGAGAGAACATCAGGACTGCTAATTTGAAAACGAGGGCAAGAAAGAGATTCGGTCTAGACCACTATTTACCTCGTGCCCTGCATATTTTTCGCCGGGGTAATCAAGCTTAATTGCGCATACGAACGAAGACTAACATCGCTGGATGACAGTAAGGGATCCAGAGAGGCTTTCTGGCTAACTTCGGGTTGTTCCCGCAAGATATTCAGATAGCCTTTGAGGGGAAGAATCCACTCCATCCGACCCTTGTATCTTGAAGAGACGTCCTTAAGATAATTTGCATACTCGCGCAGAACGATATCCCGTTGAGCGTTATCTGGGCATAGTTCAACGACAACATTGTACATGTTGCATCTTTCTTCAAAGTAATCATCTTCCGAGGCCTCGGACTCTGGACTCCAATTGCGGATTAGATCGAGAAATCGCATAAGATGATCATGCCATTGTTCCGATGCTTTTTCTTCAATTGATAGTTCGGTTTCTCCATCGCCGAAACGCAGGACTCTAGCTGCTTCCATCACTGCTTTCGCTTGCGGAGTACTCCAATAGATCACGTCCTCGCCCTTCGGCCCAATGCTGGCTGGTTGAATTTCATCAATTGTAATCGGATTCGCAAAACCGATATTGACAAATTCCACTCCACGTGGAAGACGTGTGGTGCCATTCTGAATCCAATGCGTGTCGCCGCAGACCTCGGCTGACATGTTTCTGATCAAGAAAGATCGGGTGGCCTCCGTCAATGATTGGGTCGGAATATTATCATCTTTAAGTTTGGAAATCAGTTGACTGGTTGTCGAAAAGAAAGAGTCCCGTTCTATCGCGAACGCAAAGGCGCGCGGGTCATAAGAAACGCGACCCATAGCTTTAGTAATTAGATTCGCCAACAGCGACAGTTGTTCAGGCGTTGTCTTTGAATTTAAAAGAACTAATTCCGCTGGCGTTAATTGGGGAATGGTTTTGACTTTTTCGATCTGATTGGCCAAGAACTGTGCTGGCAAAGAAACTTTCTTTTCCTTGCTCGTAAAGCACTGTTCGGCGACGAACCCCATCGCTTCGTAATAAACATGAAAGTCGGGAACTAGCGTGTCCTTACAGGTTAGATTGTCCGTTGTTGGCAGTGAGATTTGTTCAAACATCTCTCTGGCTCGGAGAGGATCAAAGGGAATCATTTTCGTTACTGCTTTGCTGCGTAATGAAAGGCGGTCAAGTTGCAAGTTGAACGCAGCCCCTTTGAAGCCTGAGCGACAATCAACCATTAGGCTCGTTGATTTTTGCTGGAAAGGTGCCTGAGCCTGGTTGCCAAGATCGAAAGAATCATTGACGAGCGAGATGCACCGTTGCTTTTCGGTGAACCTGCAAGGGGGCGAGCCGATGGCAAGGAAAATGTCGGCCGCCACTTCTGGAGGAGCGGTTCGGGCGGAAGCAATTAAGTTGTCGATGTCTATGGTTTGACTAGTGGGGGCTGGGTTGGTTCGCTTCGTTGCGTTCTGGTTGATCGTGTTTGGTGATTGCCCAAAAATTAGCCATCCCAAAAAAAGCAACAAGACAGAAGCTAAACAGGCAGCGAGTCTCATAAAAGACCTCAATGACTTCGCCATCTCAGCGTATCAGGCTGCGCCCTGTTCTTTCAATGTTGAATCGGTACTGAGGAACCTTCATTGGATCGTTTCCTTGGAACCATCAGAACTAACTGGAAGTATACCCGGCAGTTTCGTCCCAAAGAATGATTCAACCTGAAGTCTGGTTGCTTCCGCATAGGCGCCGGACCAGTCTTCCAGAACCTTACCATCCGACGAAACGACTATGGTCATCGGAGTTCCTCCGAGTTTATATTGACTCCAAGTAGCCGGTGTGGGGCTATGGTAAATCGGGAACGCTAATTTCGTCTCTGTAGCATAAGTCGCGAGCTGCCCAACATCTCGATCGATATCTAATCCGACAAAGCGATAGTTGTTTTTCAAATTGCTCGCGAGGAAATTGATGTTGTCAAGATTTCGCTCGCACCAGCCACATGAGGTAGAGAAAACGTAGATCACAGTCGGTAATTTAGAGTCTGCGTATGACAGACTGGTTTGACCGCCTCCCAAAAGGGTCGCTTGCAGTGGTGGCAGCACCGAGCCGGGCAATATCTTCTTACCAGACTCGATTGTGTCCAACTTGTCCTGCAGGCCCTTTGTCTTTCGCGCGACCTGGCAGAGTCCAAGAACGGTGTTTAGAAAACCCTTGCTATTAGCGCTAACCTAGCTTACTGTAACGTCGTTTTCCAACCGAAGCCTCAGATCCTGAAAGGAGTTCTTACCATGAATTACCCCCATTTGGTCAGACGAGGGCGATTTGTTCTCGTAATAATTGTCTTTCTCGGTTTTGGGTGTGTTGGCGCCTTTGTTTGGCGTGGCGCAGCGATCCGTCGAAGCCAATTAAGCGAGACCAATCGCAAGTATAACGCCAGACTGCGTGACGGTGTCGGCAGTGAAATAGTGTTCTCTGATGTTGGCGATGAAAACAACTGTCGAGCGTCCTCTGATTCGCTTTCCAACTTTATCTTCAAACGTTCAGGCGAGAAGTTAAGCGGAAAAACGAAGACCAGACTGGCACAAATGGAAGCCAACACTCTCAGCGGTGCCAGCCGTCGCATTTCGCCGGATGAGTTGTCGGCCATTCTGGCCCAAACTGCCCTGGAACGGATTTCTAATTTATCCGATGCGGATATCGATCATGCAACCGAGGCACTCCGCGGATTTGATGCGGCTGACTTGCCGGATTCGTTTCGTCGCGGCAGGAACACCATCAAACTGCGCGCAAGTCAAGGCAGTTCATTGAAACCCGAAGAGTTCGTCGCGCAAGCAAAAGCGATTCGGAGCGCCGACAGTGTTTCGAAGAGTCTTTTCCAGGGAGCCGCAAAAACTGCGATCGGCAACGAACTTCAAAAGCGATCCCACTCGTTGAGCGACGCAATTCCAGAGCGATTTGGTTCATCCGGCTTGACTCCAATTCAAGCCGTGCTTATGGCGTATTCGATCGCCGCCGACGACCCGCTCACCGATTCAGCGGCCAATTTGCAAAAACACATGATCGAGGTGAGGGATGGATTCACCAGGATCACTGGTCAACCGTATGCCAACCCGCAAGGCCACCTGGCGTACGGAAACAATGGTTATCTGTTTTCAACGCCGCTTGATCTAGCGTTCGACGATGTCACCGTAAACCTTCTTCTGGACCACATCGCTGAAAGGAGTACAAATCAATGAGAAAATACTTGCCCCATCTCATTTCAGGCGTTTTGGCTGTCGCTTTGGTCGGTTGCACATCGGGTGGCAGTAACAGCAACAGCGACACTTGCAGCGTCGCTGTCGGGAAAGGTAATACTGGGACTTACACTGACGGGAGTGGAGTTCAGCATCAGGTCACAGCCGATGACAACGGTAATGTGTCCGTTCCATGCAGCTCCAAAGACTCGCTGTCGATGCTCCAGCCAACACCAAGTCCTGACGACTTTCTCATGTAATCGGGAAAGTAGTGGATTTTTCGATGGAGTGCCGCGCAATTTTGCGCGGCATTCCTTTTTTATGGTTGGTCACTCGCCGACCACGAGATCGAAAACGCGGGTCGAAATTAATATCTCATCACGTCTACTAACGCTTGAATCGCGAGCAGCCACGACGGCTGCTTGCGCATTTCGCTTTGTGCCGAGCGTCACACGCACCATCCTTGACCCCATCCCACTCGCATGTTAGTTTTCGCTTTACCGCAATTACGTCAATTGATCGTTAGCCTTCATTCAAGGTTTAGGAATTCGCGTGACCGCACCGGCGCTCGAACTTAAGAAGACAGCATTAAATTCCACTCATCGCGCGATGGGCGGCCGCATGGTCGAGTTCGGCGGCTGGGACATGCCCGTGCAGTATCCCGCCGGGACGATGACGGAACATCTACGCACGCGCACGCACGCGGGGCTGTTCGATGTTTCGCACATGGGTGAGATCGACGTGCGCGGGATTGATGCGATTGCGTTCGTTAACCGGCTGGTTTCAAACGACGCAACCAAATTGGTTGACGGCCAGGCACAGTATTCGGCGTTGACCACGCCGCAAGGAACCGTCATCGACGATCTGCTGGTCTATCGGCTTGCCGAAGATCACCTCCTGCTGGTCGTCAATGCCGGCACCACGGACAAAGACTGGGACTGGATCAAATCACACCACGAAGGCGAGAACGTCGAGTTGCGCAACGCGAGTTCTGAATATTGTCAGATTGCTTTGCAGGGACCTGACGCGATCTCGATTCTACAGAAATTGACCGACGTGCCCCTGGCAGAAATCAAGTATTACCATTTTCGCGAAGGCGTGGTTGACGGCGTGCAGTCGATCGTGTCGCGCACCGGTTACACGGGCGAAGATGGTTTCGAAATTTACGCGTCTCCTGACAAAGCCGAACGGCTTTGGAACAAGATCCTGGATGCCGGCGACTTTGGTTCTGACGACGGCGTTTTGCCCTGCGGCCTCGCTGCGCGAAACACTCTGCGGCTCGAAGCCGGCATGTGTCTTTACGGCCACGAAATCAACGAGGAGACGACGCTGCTCGAAGCCAATCTGGGTTGGATCACAAAGCTTAGTAAAGGCGATTTCACCGGCCGCGACGCGCTGGCAAAACAGAAAAACGAAGGCATCAAGCGCAAGTTGATCGGTTTCGAAGTAACCGACCGCGGCATTGCTCGAGACGAACAGGACATCTTTATTAACGGCGCGCGGGCCGGCAAAGTCACTTCGGGAAGTCCGGCGCCCTTTCTAAAGAAGAACATCGGCCTGGGCTATGTTCCCGCCGAGTCAGCTAACGTCGGCGCGAAAATTGAGATAGACGTGCGCGGGAAAATGGTAGGGGCCGAGATCGTGAACTTACCTTTTTACCAGCGCCCAAAGTAAGTTTTGAATTTTGAATTTTGAATTATTAATATCTCCGCCGGCTGATTCAAAATTAAGAATTCAAAACTCATAACTGAGGTAGGGTATGGCAAACGTTCCTGACAATCTTCACTACAGCAAAGATCACGAGTGGGTGCGCGTCGAAGGCGACACGGCAGTCATCGGCATCACGGACCACGCGCAAGAACAATTGGGCGATGTCGTGTACGTCGAACTGCCAAAGGCCGGCGACGAATTCGCGGCTAACGATTCGTTCGGCTCGGTCGAATCGGTGAAAGCCGTCTCAGAAATTTTTACGCCGGTGACCGGCAAGGTCAGTGAGACGAATGACTCGCTTAACGATGAACCGGAGAAGGTCAACAAGGATCCGTACGGCGAAGGCTGGATGATCAAGATGAAGATGAGCAACGCCGGCGAAGTTGACAGCCTCTTGACGGCCGCCGAATACGAAGATTTCACGAAAGCCGAAGAGTAAAACAAATTGCGTTACATTCCGAACTCGCCGGAAGAGCGCGCCGAAATGCTCGAACAAATCGGCGTTGCCTCAACTGAAGAACTTTTCGATTCTATTCCCGAGAATCTTCGCTTGCGCGCGCACTTGAACGTGCCCGCCGCATTGTCTGAGCTCGAATTGCTCAAACGGTTCGAAGACCTCGGCGCGCGCAATCAAGCCGCTCGGCGCGTCAGCTTTCTCGGCGGCGGGGCTTATTCGCATTACACGCCGACCATCGTCGACGCACTGATTTCGCGATCGGAATTTTTCACGGCTTACACGCCTTATCAACCGGAGATTTCGCAGGGCACTCTGCAAGCGATTTTTGAATTTCAAACGCTGGTTTGCCAGTTGACCGGCATGGACATTGCCAACGCGTCGATGTACGACGGCTCAACCGCCATGGCCGAAGCAGTGCTAATGGCTGAACGTGTGACGCGCCGTCGAAAAGTGATCGTCTCATCGGCGGTTCATCCGCAATACCTCGAAGTGGCCCACACTTACGTGCAACACGCGGGCATCGATTTGCAGCAGGCCCTCTATTGCGCGGAGT
>DASQYL010000198.1:0-10777 GCA_035639235.1 Pyrinomonadaceae bacterium
ACCGCCAAGTCCGACGACGTGGCCGGCCGTTCTAAGATTTACGAGGCGATCGTAAAAGGTGAAGCTGATTTCGATCCAGGGTTGCCGGAAAGCTTTAACGTGCTGGTGCGTGAGCTGCAATCGCTCTGCCTCGACGTGGAGCTGATCAAGAGCATTGAGGGCGGTCGTAAGCAGGTGGCAGCCGCAGCCGACTAACGGCATCGTCGCGGCGAAAATTTCGCTGGCCCAACTCCAGACTGCTTCTGGCTGGAGTTGTGGCTGCAAAGAGATTCAGTACTGCCAGAAGCCGTCCGCAGTGGCGTAAACACTGCAGGAGGACACCTTGTACCGTTCCAGTCCCTTTGACCTAAGCAGCACCATCACCGACTTTGACTCCATCCGCATCAGCCTGGCTTCCCCGGAACGAATTCGCAGCTGGTCGCACGGCGAAGTTACGAAGCCAGAAACCATCAACTATCGCACCTTCAAACCGGAACGCGACGGCCTCTTCTGCGCCCGCATCTTCGGCCCCACCGTTGACTGGGAATGCCTCTGCGGCAAATACAAACGCATGAAGCACCGCGGCGTGATTTGCGACAAGTGCGGGGTGGAAGTCACGCAGGCAAAAGTTCGCCGCGAGCGTCTGGGCCATATCGATCTGGCCAGCCCGTGTTCGCACGTGTGGTTTTTTAAAGGACTGCCGTCGCGCATCGGACACTTGCTGGACATTCCTTTGCGCGAACTCGAAAAGGTTCTTTATTTCGAGTCGTACATAGTTATCGATCCGGGCGACATCAAGGATTTGAAGGAGCGCGAGCTGCTGACGGACGAGCGTTATCGCGAACTCATGCGCGAATATCCCGGCCAGTTCGTCGCCAAGATGGGCGCCGAGGCCATCAAAGAATTACTGACGATGGTGAAGATCGAAGAGCTTTCCGTCGAGTTGCGCCGTCGCATGCGCGAAGAGACTTCGCAGCAGAAAAAGCTGAAATTCTCGAAGCGTTTGAAAGTGGCGACTTCGTTTTTGAAATCAGGCAATCACCCGGAGTGGATGATTCTCGACGTCATTCCAGTCATTCCACCCGAGTTGCGCCCGCTAGTGCCGCTCGACGGTGGCCGTTTTGCGACTTCGGACCTCAACGATCTCTATCGACGTGTCATCAATCGCAACAACCGTCTGAAGAAATTGATGGAGCTGCGCGCGCCGGAAGTCATCGTGCGCAACGAGAAGCGCATGCTGCAGGAAGCGGTCGATGCCTTGTTTGATAACGGCCGTCGTGGCCGTGTGCTGCGCGGTGTCAACAATCGGCCGCTGAAATCCTTGAGCGGAACGCTCAAAGGCAAGCAGGGACGTTTCCGCCAGAACCTGCTGGGCAAGCGCGTTGATTACTCTGGCCGCTCGGTCATCGTCGTTGGTCCTGAACTGAAACTGCACCAGTGTGGCTTGCCGAAGAAAATGGCGCTCGAGCTGTTCAAGCCGTTCATCTACAACCAGCTTGAAAAGCAGGCACACGCGGCCACTATCAAGCAGGCGCGCGAAATGGTCGAGCGACAGGAACCTGTCGTCTGGGACATCCTCGAAGAAGTGATTCGCGAGCATCCGGTGCTGCTGAACCGCGCGCCGACGCTGCACCGTCTGGGCATCCAGGCGTTCGAGCCGGTGCTGGTCGAAGGCAAGGCGATCAAAATCCATCCGCTCGTCTGCACAGCTTTCAACGCGGACTTCGACGGCGACCAGATGGCCGTGCACATTCCGCTTTCGCCGGAAGCGCAAATCGAAGCGGCCGTGCTGATGCTTTCTTCGAACAACATTCTCAGTCCGGCCAGCGGCCAACCGATTGCGGTGCCGTCACAGGACATCGTGCTCGGCATTTATTACCTGACGCGTGACCGCGAAGGCGCCAAAGGCGAAGGCCGCGTGTTCGCTACCAAGGAAGAGGTTTTTCTCGCGCTGGATTCTAAAGACGTCACGACGCAGACGCCGATCAAGCTGCGCATCACGGGCGATTTGATCGACCTGACCCAGGAGCATGACACGCAGGACATCCTGCGCGGAACACTCCAGGAGGATGTTCGTCGAGTCATCAACACCACGGTGGGCCGCGTGATCTTCAACGACGCTATTCCCGCCGGCTTGCCTTATATCAACGGTACTCTGCGCAAGAAGGGCTTGCAGTCGCTGGTCAACTTCTCGCACATTCGGCTCGGTCACGAGATGACGGTGAAGATGCTCGACGACTTGAAGAACCTCGGCTTCCTGTATGCGACGAAAGCGGGAGTTTCGATCGGCATCGACGATTTGGTGACACCGCCGTCCAAGCGTGAAATCGTCGGCAAAGCCGAGAAGGATGTAATCACGGTCGAGCAGCAATACCGCGATGGTGTGATTACCAACGGCGAACGCTACAACAAAGTCATCGCCATCTGGTCCGAGGCCACCGACAAAGTCGCCAAGGAAATGTTCAAGGCCATGGACGATCTCGAGAAATCGTCCAAGGAAATGAACCCGATTTTGATCATGTCTGATTCGGGCGCTCGTGGCTCGGCTCAGCAGATTCGCCAGCTCGCCGGCATGCGCGGATTGATGGCGCGGCCTTCGGGTGAAATCATCGAGACGCCGATTCAATCAAACTTCCGCGAAGGCTTGAACGTATTGCAGTACTTCATTTCGACCCACGGCGCTCGCAAGGGCCTGGCCGACACCGCGTTGAAGACGGCCGACTCGGGTTATCTGACGCGGCGTCTGGTTGATGTGGCGCAGGACGTGATCATCAGCGAGCAGGATTGCGGTACGCTCAAGGGCATTTCGGCGAGCGCGATTGTGGAAGGCGGCGAAGAGATCGAGAGCCTGCGCGATCGCATCGTCGGTCGGACTGCTTTGGAAGATGTGATCGATCCCGTCGAAGGCACTTCCATCGTCGAGAGCAATCAGGAGATTGATGAAGATCTCGCGGCCGAGATTCAGCGCTCAGGTGTGCAGCGTGTGCGCATTCGTTCGGTGCTGACCTGCGAGTCGCGGCGCGGTTGCTGCATCAAATGTTACGGCCGCAATCTCGCGACCGGGCGGGCCGTGGACATCGGTGAAGCGGTCGGTGTTATCGCTGCGCAATCTATCGGCGAGCCGGGCACGCAGCTGACGATGCGGACCTTTCACATTGGCGGCACGGCGCGTTTGGAAGAGTCTTCCAAGCACGAAGCGCGTGTTGAGGGGCGCGTCAAGTACGTCGATCTGCAAACCATCAAGACTCGCAAAGGCGAGCGCGTGGCCATGAATCGCAACGGCGCTTTGACGATTATCGATGAGCGTGGCCGCGAGGTGGCGCGCTATCAGATCGTTTACGGCGCGCATATCCTCATCGAAGACGGCGATCTGGTGGCTGAAGATCAGTTGTTGGCGACGTGGGACCCGTTCACCTTCGCGATCCTGACCGAAGTCGCCGGGCACGTGAAGTTTCAGGACTTGAAGGAAGGCGTGACTTTTGAAGAAGAGACAGATCAGGTTACGGGCCTGTCGCACATGGTGGTCAAGGATTCACCGGATGAAAAGAAACAGCCGCGTCTGGAAATTCGCAACGCCAGTAACAAGGTTTTGAAAACCTATCAGATGCCGGTGCGTGCGAACCTGATGGTCAACGACGCCGAAGATGTAGAACCTGGCGACGTCATCGCGAAAATTCCGCGCGAGACCACCAAGACCAAAGACATCACCGGCGGTTTGCCGCGCGTCGTCGAGTTGTTTGAAGCTCGCCGGCCGGCGGAAGCCGCGGTCATGTCGGAAATTGACGGCACCGTCAAGCTCGGTCCCATCTCGAAAGGCAAGCGCAAATTGATCATTACCGGCGACGATGGTGAAGAGCGCGAGTACGACATTCCGCGCGGCACACACATCAACGTGCAGGAAGGCGATCGGGTTCGCGCCGGCGAAGCGCTGCAGGATGGGCCATTGAACCCGCACGACATTTTGCGCGTGCTGGGCATGAACCGTTTGCAGGAATACCTGGTGAACGAAATTCAGGAGGTCTATCGCCTGCAGGGCGTGAATATCAACGACAAGCACATCGAAGTGATTGTTCGCCAGATGTTGCGCTGGGTGAAAATCAAGGAAGTCGGCGACACTGAGTTTTTGCTCGAAGAGCAAGTCGATCGTTTCCGCTTTTCTGACGAAAACGAACGCGTCCGCGGCGAAAAAGGTGAAGTCTCACAGGCTGAACCGCTGTTGCTCGGAATTACCAAGGCTTCACTTTCGACTGATTCGTTCATCTCGGCTGCGTCATTCCAGGAGACGACCCGAGTGCTTACCGAAGCCGCCATTTCCGGTCGCGTTGATTACCTGCGTGGCTTGAAGGAGAACGTGATCATGGGCCGGCTGATTCCGGCCGGGACCGGCATGGAGTACTACCGGAACGTCGACGTCGATCGCGACGAAACCATTGGCGAAGCCGAGCGTGCCGAGGAAGAATTTCCCGAAATTCTTGGCGGCGTCGAAATCCCGCAGCCCGTCGCGCACACAGTCATCGCCAGCGTCGGCGATGGTGACGGTGATGCCGAGCCCGAAATGGAGGCCGCGGACGACACGGCCGACATGGTCGGCGATCTGGAATAGGCGCGTCTCACTTACGCAACTCAAGACCGGCGAAGCCGCGGCCTCGCCGGTTCTTGTTTTGAGCCGATTGAAGTGAGCGCCAGCGTTTCAAACTTCCGCGGACGCGTGGCTGCGGCTCCGGAGGAGCCGAATGTTCATAGCAACACGATAAAAATCATTTCACTCGCTCCATAGGAGCGAAATATCTCGCCGTCAAACATCGGGCCCCTACCGAGCACTAACAATCTGGCCACGCGTTTCTATAAACACGTCGTTCCTCCGGAACGAACCCCGGTGTCGCCGGCTTTCCTCAAAACTCACAAGAATTTGCTTTCGTTGAGCAACCGCACGGAAGATTTTGCTTTCCAAGTGCCGAGGCTTGCGCTACTATGCCTTGAACGGGGTAAGTCCTTACCTCGTTTTCATCCCCGACCCGGCGAACATCGTCGCCACGCTGAATTCCCCGACCGTTAACTGCAGAAATGCGTTACGGTTTTGTCTCTTTGTTTCTTGCCAGGAGGTTTTGCCTTGAAAAGAAATTTCCCCCGTGCGGCAGTCGTTCTGCTTTCGGTGCTTACCTTTACCTCGTTAGTCGGTGCACAGCAACTTTCGAATCTTAATTCAAAAAATGGGACGAATGTGGTCGCCGCCGGGCCGGCGACCTTACCCGAACTCGTCAAGCGGGTTAAGCCGTCGGTGGTATCGGTTCTCACCTACGACCTTAAAGGCGAGCCGCTAATCAGCGGCAGCGGCTTTTTCATCCGCCCTGGCAAAGTATTGACTAATGTGCATGTGAGTAAGGGGGCTCATCGCGTTGAGATTCACACGCTCGACGGTAAGGGGCGGACTTACCCGGTCGCGGGCGCCGTGGCGGTCGATGAGGAAGCTGACCTGGCAATACTCAAGGTAGATATTCCATCAGAACGAGGCCGTGCGTTGCCGTTGACCACCGTATTGCCCGATGAAGGGGAACAAGTTTTCGTCATCGGAAATCCGTTGCGTTTAGAAGGTTCGGTGAGCGACGGGATCGTATCGGCCATTCGCGAGGTTCCCGAACTGGGCCGCATTATTCAAGTCACCGCGCCCGTCTCGCACGGCAACAGCGGTAGCCCGCTGTTCAATATGCGCGGCGAGGTTATCGGTATCGTCACGGTCAAAGTCACCAACGGACAAAACATTAACCTTGCGTTGGGCGTGTCGCGGATTGCCGCTTTGAAGAGCGGTGAGGTGATGCCGTTCGATCAGGTGACCGCCAAAACAAGATCAGGCAGCCAACCGGAGGCCCTGGCGGAGGTTTGGTATCGCGGCGGCATCGATTCATTATGGCTCGGCAACTACGACAACGCGCTAACCTACTTCGAGACCGCGGCCAATCGTAATCCACGGCGTCCCGAGACGTGGATTCAAATTGGATATTGCAAAGTCAAACAAGGCCGTAACGAAGAGGCGATTCGCGCCTACAAGCACGCGCTGCAACTGCGGCCAAATTCTGCCGAAGCTTACAACAAACTCGGCGACGCCTATTTCTTCGGCGGCCGCCTGGCAGAGGCAATTGACGCCTACAAAGACGCTGTGCGCGTGAGCCCCGATGAAGCAGAGGCCTATTACAACCTGGGTCTAGCCTATCTTGAGAACGGTGATCGTGATTCAGCGTTGGCGCAGGCGAAGCTGCTCGAATCGCTCGACGCGGATTTGAATAGGAAGTTGCTGGCCGAGTTGCAGAAATAGCAGTTCATTAGTGCGGTAAATATTTGTTGGCGCGCTTTGCTCGCGTTCGCTACAATAGATCTGCGAGGTTGCCCGCTCTTCTTGCTCGCACTTACTCCTCGGCTAACACACTCAACGATCATCGTCATTCGATCGTCTGGTGATTCATAATCAATCTGACAGCCTGTGTTCGTGCTCCAAACATCAATGCTATGAGTTGATTCACGAGCCAAGGCGCGAGTTCATGCCCTGAACTCATTCGGTTCGCTTTTCAATCACATTGCTTGTTGTGAGCCTTCATAACTGAAGGTTAGAATCATTGTCCCACCTCACTGCTGGATTTACGTGAAGAAAATTAAATAGGAGATAACGTCCCCCGTGAGGAGTCATATACTGTTCCCCCGCTTGATTGTAATCAGCGCCTGCCTGTTTTTTTCCGCCAACTTAATTGCGCAAAGCAGCGAAGCTGACTCGCCTAAGACGACATCGACCGTCTACGCGAACGGCGGCGCAAAGTTGCAGAGCGAAGCTGTCGCATTGCCTTCCGCAGAAGAGGGCAGACCACGCACCGTGACCGCGGCGTCGGTGGTTGTTAAGCGTGCGGTTGCGCCCGTGATCAATTTGTCGAGTACTTTCGACAAGTCTCTGCTGACTGCCATTCAGTCGCACGTCGGCGCTGAGTATCACTTCAACCGCACCGGTCCGGAAGAGTTTGATTGTTCAGGATTGGTCTGGCGCGCGTTTCAGGATGTAGGCGTCAACTTTCAGCGGGGGCCGGCACGTTCATACTGGGCGACGTTTGCAGCACCGCCCAAAGATGAGCAATTCAAATTCGGCACGCTGGTCTTCTTCAGCAACCTGAGTCACGTGGGAATCGTGGTGGATGACAAGGGCTTCTATCACTCAGCGCGACACGGCGGCGTGATGTATTCGCCCTTCAATGACTACTGGCTGTCGCGCGTCGACGGTTTTCGTCGCGTGCCGATCGAAGAGTTGCAGTCCCTGCCCGGAATGAAAAAGACGACCGCCGTCAAGTCAATCACCGCGGCCGAACAGAACAATCAAAGATAAAACTAGCTTCACGATAACGGATGGGAAGAGGCCGCACGGAATCTACGGCGGCCCCTTTTCCTTTGCCATGATCGCTAGGTCTTGAAGATAAAACCCGGATGACGATCTTTGTCGCGCTTTTCCCAGACAGCGACAATCTTGTCGATCGCGACAAAACAGACGTTGTCTTCGTCGTCTTTCAGATGAAGCACGTCGCCCTCGACTTTCACAATCTTGCCGCGGAGGCTTGAGGTGCCGGTGCAGACTACGTCAATCTCTTTGTCGATTAGTTTGGAAAGTAGTTCTTTCATGATCACCTGCACAAGTCAACAACTGCGCTACTTGTCTCCATTGCGAAACATGATTTGCACCAGCGGCAGCACGCTCTCATCGCCTTGTTGCGAGCGTTCGAATCTCAGCAGGTCGTAATACGCGCAGCGCGTGCGGGCAGGGAACTCGCGACAAACCTCAGGCCGCCCTTCATAAATCGTGCAGCGGCGCGCCACCGGATCGAGAAACTTGCACGCCTCGCCGAAAATTGGGTCCGCTTTTCTCTTGAGTATCTGCTCTCCCTGCCATTTCGTCGTGTAACGTTTCTTCGCCGTTTCATAATCGACGCGGAAATATTTCCCGAGCCGTTTGATGTCTCGCTTCGTTACCTGCACACGCTCGTAAATTGAACAGCAATAGGCTGGGCATTTAGTGCAGTTGTAATAACTCTTTGATTGCTTCTGTGTCGTCCCTTGGTCTTTCTTCATGTGAATATTGAGTTTGACCCACCCGCCATCGCAGGTGGTACTGACACCATCTACCTGCGATTGGATTTTTCGTATTCGCTCATCAACAGTTGCATGAACTCTTGGCGTCGATCGTAGAGCCGTCGCGTGGGTCGTGGTTTATGTTTTGCCAATGCGTATGCCGTGATGATTGGCAGCGCCACAGTTGAATCGAGATAACACACGACGGTACCGGGCAATTGATCCGGATCGATTTTGCCCCACGAGACCGCTTCTGCCGGCGTGGCGCCGGACAATCCTCCAGTATCGGGGCGCGCGTCGGTGATTTGCAGAAAATAATCGTGCCCACGTTCGTCGATGCCGAGAACTTCCTGGATCTGCGGCTCGGTTTGCAGCGCGAAATTTTTTGGCGACCCGCCACCGAGAATGAAGATCGCAGAGCGCCCGCCCTTCTTTGCGTTCTTCTTCGGCCGATCGCCCTTGATTCGCGCGCCGCGACCGCTGGCGCTCACCAAACCGCCTCCGCTTAGATGCGCGCGATCATCGTCGCGAATCAAACCGCGTTTTGCTGCGAGTACGATCGCTGCCGTCTCATTTACGTCCAACGAAGGATCGAACGCCAGCTTGTTTCCCTGTAGAGCCTTGGCGGCGACGTTCATGCCGATCGACGAATCGCCCGGTGACGATGTGTAAAGTGGCACCGCATGTTCGTGCGCCGCCGCCAGCAGCGATTTGTTTTGCAAGCCCAGTTTGCGCTCGCGCTCGAGGACGTAACGGCCGGCGCGATAATGAAATTCAGCCGTGGACATTGATTTCTGAAACTCAGGTGCTTCGATCACGCGACGAAAAAAATCGTCCGTGTTTAGCAACACCGAATAATCGAAAAAGATGTCATAGATACGCACGACCTCCTCTTTTCGCAGCACGAGGTCAGACGTTTGCGCATTGCCTTCGTGCATTGAAAGGCCGATGCCGAAGTGCGTGTCATGATAAAAGTTTGCGCCGGTCGAAATGATCCAATCGATGAAACCGGCTTTAATCAAGGGAATCAGCGCCGACATGCCGAGTCCTGCAGGTGTCAGGGCGCCGGTCAGTGTCACGCCCACGGTTACATCCGGCTCGAGCATCTTCTGCGTGAACAGCCAGCATGCTTCCCGCAGACGGGCGGCGTTGTACGCGACGAAGGCCGTGTCGACTAAATCAGTAAGCGTAGTCGAACCGTCGATCGGCGTTGGATCGATACGGCGGCCGCGCAGAAATTTGCTTTGCTTTTTTGCCAAGGTCTTTCGCTGTCTGTGGTCGATTGAACAGAACGTGAAGAAAGAATAGTCGGTGAGTCTGTTAACGATGTCAAACGCCGCCGCGGCTTGAGATCGAATATGACGCCAGACATTCGCGGCAGAGACAATCGCGATAACGCGATCTCAGTTCCGCGCGCGTCTCATCGGTCAATTCAATCTCGCTGCACCAGCATCCAAACACGCTGGCGCCGCAGGAGAATTCATTGCCGCACGCTTCACAGCGTTTATGCTTTGTCAGCGCCTGGGCGAGAGCTTCGTTGATTTTTATGAGCGCTTGCTTCATCGGCTTGCAGTTACGTCTTCGGCGCCAGCAGGTTCGGCCTTCTTTACGCGCAGGCGCGAAATCTTCCTTTCATCGGCTTGCAGCACTTCTACTTCGAGTCCGCGAAAATTCAAATGTTCACCGGCGCGTGGCACGCTCCCCTTTTGCGCAATCACCAATCCCGCGATCGTCGTAAAGTCGTCCGTTTCAATTTCCATGCTGAACAGCTTTTCAATCTTGCCAATCTCGACGCTCCCTAATATTTCGTATGCGTCGTTGGCGATCGGCACAATCTCCTGCATTTCTTCGCGACTGATGTCTTCGTCTTCGATCTCGCCGACGATTTCTTCCAGGATGTCCTCGACGGTTACCAGTCCGGCGACGCCGCCATATTCGTCGATCACGATTGCCATGTAAACGTGCGCCTTCTGCATCTCGCGCAGCAGCTCGTCAACCGGCTTGGTTTCCGGAACGGCGTAGTAAGGGCGCATGAATTCAACGATCGAGCCGTCGGCTTTGCCCATGGAAAGCGACGGCAGCAAATCGCGCAGATAAATAATGCCCTCGACGTTATCGATCTGATCGCCGTAGACCGGCAGCCGCGAGTGTTTTGATTCGATGATCATTGTCCGCGCGTCGCGCACCGTCGCTGATTTGGGCAGCGCTGCAATCTGCGTGCGCGGGGTCATGATTTCACCTACGGTAGTGTCGCCAAATTCGATCGCCGATTGAATCAGCTCGCGCTCTTCTTGTTCGATGATGCCTTCGGCTTCGCCGACGTCGATCAATGCTTCGATGTCGTCGCCGTCGTCGTCCGCTTCTTCCTCGTCCACATCTTCGATTTCATCCAACTGCCGCTTTCGATCGAACGATCTATGCCAGGGTTCGGCCAAATACATTAGCGTCCGATAGAACGGCCGCAGCAACGGTAATAGCCGCAATAGCTTTCCTTCAGGATTGCGCAGCGATAGCAGCCGCGGAATAAATTGTCGAAAGATGCCGGCGAGTACTAGCCCGACGATGAGTGAAACAACGAGTGCGACCCCATTCCGCGGAAACAGACCGAGCGAGATGTAAGTTACTAGAACCGAGAAGATGACCAGTTGAATCTGAATCGCGGCAGACAACGTCATCGAAAAGCGCGCGCGATTTTCCAGAA
>DASQYL010000199.1:0-3462 GCA_035639235.1 Pyrinomonadaceae bacterium
GACAGTGAATCAATCTTCGCCATCACGTTGAATTCCTGCTGCTGTCCGTCCGGTTTGGCGATTTGCAAATGCATTCCCGGTTGCGGCCGCAGGGCGTGATACAGATATCCAAATGTCCACATGTTTTCGCGCACCAGCGGCCTTCCGTCCACGGAGATAATTTGATCGCCGGGCGCCAAACCTTTGACAGCGGCGTCGCTTTCCGGTTTGACAGCCGTCACGTAGCATTTATCGCCGACAATCTGGGCTTGCCAGCCATATTCTGTTTTCGCTGCCCGTCCGGGTGGAAGAAAGAAGGTATGTGAATCGTTTAGCTCGACAAGCACTTGGGCGACGATGCCGAAGAGCTGCCCGAGTGAAGCCGCAGTCTTGAGCTTTTCATCAGCGGTCTTAAAACGCGCGTCAAGATCCATGCCGTGGTAAGCCGGATCGTAGTAGTTCTTTTTTAAATCTTCTTTGACGACACCCAACATCATCTCTGCTCTTTGGATGTCGAACTTGCTGGGCGGCTGTTGAGCGCAGACCGAAACCGTTCCCGCTAACAGCAGAATCAAAACACAAATAATTTTTGGCATTTGAAGCATGTGTGAAGTCACTTTCTCGCGAGCACCACGGGCGCCTGTTCGGCGGCGCGAATCTTCTCAAAAAAACTTCGCACGGAATTGTATTGATCGGCCGGAATCGTTGCGGCTCTCTGCACCAACTTGCGGGTGAAGGTTAATTGTCCGTCTTTGACTTCACAATTCGTCGCGTACGATCCAAACGTCGTCTCTAGTTTGATCGGGTCAGGTAGTTCGTCGACTTTAAATCCGTCAGGAATATTGATCTTCACCGCTTCGTTGAAAGCGTAGGGCTCCAGCACCACGGGTTGTTGGCGGGTTGTTGCGGTGAGAAAAAGCGAGTCGAGACGCGACACCGCCGCAGGTTTGAAAACCATCAGGCGTTGCTGCATCAACTGCGCGTAGGCCGGCGAGCCGAATTCCAGATCCAACTGAAATCCACCTTTAGCCGGATCGTCCACCGGCTCAATCTTGAATAACGTGGCGCCGCCGGTACCGCGAGTGATCCACGACTCTATTCTCTGGGTGTACTCTGGCCGCGACAGGTGGCGAAACAGGCGCCGTTCTTCGACGGCTGACTGGCCCACCGATCTCTCGGCCACCTTCGCCCGCATGGCGCCGTTCGGGAGAATCGTCATTTCCGTGAGGCGTTGCAATTCATTTGCTTCCGGCGAAGTTACCGGCATACGCACCAGGCCGCCGTCATCTTTAGCGACAATCAAGGCAAAGCTGCCCTGTTCGTAATCGGGTAAGTCGCCCAGCAAAGTGTCCTCGTCGGTCGAATCAAAAATTAGGAGCCGGCCAAGCTTTGGATGAGAGATAACGGTTGCCACTTGTGTTTCATCGCTCACTTTGATCGCGATGATGCAGTGGTTGAATTGTCCGGGCGACGCCCATTCTTCGTGCACATAATTCGGATCGCCGGAATAGATCGCAACCGGATAAGACTTGATCCCAACGGCCTTGAGCATCGCCCGCATGAGGTTCGCTTTGTCTTTACAGTCACCGTAGGCCTTGGCAAATACCTCCGGCGCCGCGTGTGGGCGAATGCCTCCGCCATGGCCCACACCAAGATCGATCGAGATGTATTTGAGATGCTGGACGAAATCGCCAATCGCGCGAATGCGATCCAGTTCGGATTTGGCGTTGGCCGTCAGCTCGCGCGCCTTGGCCGTGACCGCCGCGTCGGGTTCAGACTGCGGATCGTGAAGTTCGCTGACAAAGCGGGCCACTTCATTCCAGTTTGCGAAAGTTCGCAGCGGGCCGCCGCCGTTATTAGTCACATAGCTGACGGCGAGACGCGGCGCCAGATTAGTGACTTCGGGACTCGCCGGCTCTTCCCTGATTGGCGGCAGGTTCTGTAGTTGCCAGGTGTAGGTATTGCCGGAGATTTGCGGTTCGAGTTTAGGGTAATTGAAAGTCACGCTCGCGGGAGTCCAACCGGAGGGCAGCGTCAAATTAAATCGCGAGAGCAGGGTCGGTAGACGATTCTGAAACTCCCATTCTTCTTCACCGAAGATGGATCGATCTTCGGAGACAGCTTCGTAACCGAATACCGCGCCGGCATCCGCGGCATCTTTGGCGGATACCATCTTGACGCGCAGCTCGTTGTAAATGTCGTTCGGATCGGAAATCAGATCGAGGATGTCGTCTTTGCCGTACTGCTTGATCTCACCAGTCGGACGAATAAGCCAGGCGCGCAGCTCGCGGACTTTACCGCCGTCGGTGAGGTATGGAATTCCAGCACGCGCATAAGCGCGGCCTTCGTGTGTCAGGATGCGAACGGCGTAATTGCGCACCGTGATGACGCGCCCGTCGGAGTTGACCGTCACCTGCTCGTCATTAACCAGCACGACTGCCTGGACGTCTTTGTCGTATGCAGGAACTTTGACAGCAGCCGCCTGTTGCAGCCATTGTGGTGCATCACCGCCGGCATGAACGACCGCAGGTGCGACGACCGCAAGCACGGTGAGAAAAAAGGCTTTCTTCAGCATATAAGTCCCCAGGAATTACGATGCAGTCCCTCAAGTCAGTTGGTTCTTAGTGTCAACGTGTGATTGTCCGCCGTGTGAATGGCGTCAAACAATTGCTTCAATCCACGATAGCTCGACATCGGGAACATGATGCCGCCGCCGCCGCCAAAGAAGAAGTCGCGTCTATACCGCAAGGTCTTGCCGTCCGTGGTTACGCCAATCGCAGTTTTGTATTGCGTAAGTTCTCCGGAGCCAAACGGCGCCGGCTGCTCGGCATCCTCGAGCGAATAACCGGGCGGAAGATCGATCCATACTTCATCATGCTCGGACCAGGGATAGTGGAAATAGATATCGAAGCTCCGCGAGTTTGACGAGAACAGGGGCTCGAGGCCGTGCTCAAAATATGCCGGCTGCAGGAACAGGCGTTTGCCCGTGCGCTGCGCATAGCCCCCAACCTTCACATGATAGCTGTAAGTGAAATGCTTGATAGGATCGGTGACGTTTTCGATCTTGACATTTTCGAGTTCGGCAGTGCTCATCTGCTTCTTAAGTTTGTCCCGCAGGTTCTGTTCACGTTTCTCCGCCGAATCGTCGTCGTTCAGGTTCTTCATTTCGATATCCAGTTGACCTGAATATTCGACCGTCACATCGCCTTCCAGCGTACCGTCCTCGCCTAACTTCAATTTCGCCGTTCGTTTCTCCGTGTTCTTTTCTGCGGGCGTCAGCGGCGTCTTGATGAAGGTAGATTCCTTGGGATCGCTGAGCAGCGCTTGCTGCGCTTCTTCCTGCCAAAGCAGCATGCCTAATGGCACGTAGGGACTGCCGGGATCGATGACGCGCCAACTATCGCCGACCTTGACGGCAATATCGTAGGACCTGATGAAGTAAGGAATCGTCAGCCTGGGGGTGAAAAAATTCTCGCGTCGATT
>DASQYL010000200.1:0-6412 GCA_035639235.1 Pyrinomonadaceae bacterium
ATCTGCTGCGCGTCTCGCCAACGATTCCGGACGGCGATAGCTTCACCGGCAAAGCCACGCTGCAACAGAAAGTCGGACCAGCGATTCAAGGCGGCATCAGCACGCCAGCGTTCCAGAACTTCCAAGCCCCGACGGGTTTGGGAAACAGCGCCGGCGAACCATCGATCGGCGTGGCGCTGCCGACGACAGATGTGCCGGCAGGCCACACAATGTACCAGTCAGGCACGCAACTACTGCGCGTAACTTTCAATGATACTACTTCGCCGGCGACCGCAACGTGGGAAGACAAGAGTGCGCCAAACGCGCGCGGATCGTTGGATCCGATTCTATTCACCGATCGGTTGACAGGCCGCACGTTCACTTCACAATTGGCAGGCGCGTGCAGTAAAGCTGCTTACACCGACACTGCGTCTCCCTTCAGCGATGGCGATCAATGGGTGCCGAGCCAGGGATGTGGCGTCCCGGCCGGAATCGATCACCAAACATTCGGCGGTGGTCCATTGCACACGCCTTTGACGACCGGGGCGGCATATCAGAACGGTGTCTATTATTGTTCGCAGTACGGAACGCAGGCGGCTTCGTGCGCGCTCAGTCTGGACGGCGGCCTGACGTTCGGTCCGGCGATTCCGATCTACACCGTGAATTGTTTTGGCATTCACGGCCACGTAAAAGTCGCGCCCGATGGGACGGTCTACGTGCCGAACAGTGATTGCTCTTCGCAAGGCACGCAAACAGTTGGCGACTTTCCGACCGCCGAGGCGCATCAGGGTCTCGTCTTCTCGGAAAACAATGGCGTCACGTGGTCGATACCGCAATTGATTCCCGACAGCAATCCGGCCCCCGGCATCGTCGATCCTTCGATCGGAATCGGATCGAAGGGAACGATCTACTATGGCTATGCGAACAGCAACGGCGCGCCGTCGATCGTGGTGGGCCACCTCGACAAGATTAATCACTACATCGCTTGGGGGGCGAGCCAGGATGTCGGCACTCCTTTCGGAATTCGTAACGCGACATTCCCTGCAGTCGTCGCGGGAGACGACGATCGCGCGGCTTTTGCTTTTCTGGGAACGCCGATGGGTGGTTACTATCAGGACCCAACCAATCCTTCAGCCGGCACGGGATTTCAAGGTGTTTGGCACGTTTATGTCGCGACGACCTACGACGGCGGGAAGACTTGGAACACTGTGGACGCGACGCCGAATGATCCGGTTCAGCGCGGGTCAATTTGCAACTCAGGCACAGTCATCTGTAGTCACACGCCTGACGATCGCAACCTGCTCGACTTTATCGACGCGACCATAGATCGACAAGGACGCGTTCAGGTTGCTTACTCGGATGGTTGCATCAGCGCGAATTGCATTAATGCCGGCTCGACAAATTTCACCGCCAACGATTACACCGACAAAGCGACAATCGCGCGACAATCGAGCGGCCTCGGTCTGCTGTCCGCATTCGACAATGCAACTCCAACTCCCACTCCGACGCCAACGCCCACACCGACACCCACACCGACGCCGAGTCCAACGCCGGCGGCGTGCGATCATGCGGGCACATTGACACCGACGAGCGGCGTCCTGACCTATTGTGGCGGTCCATTCTCAGTATCGAATCCTTCGTCGCCATTGGGCAACACGCCACCCGCATGCGCTTCGGGCACCTGCGATCAATATGCATTAACAGTCAATATTCCGACGAGCGATACAAACAGTTACAAAGTCAAAGTGAGTGTCGGATGGACCAGCAGCAACTCGCCGACGACGCAGCAGGGGTCGACGACTGATTACGATCTTTATGTCTACCAGCCGGATGAAGTCACGGGGACCCAGGTCGCCAAAGGAGGCGGCTCTGACAATCCCGAGGTCGCAATTTGGCGGCCAACGGTCGGCACTCAGAGCTATACGATTTATGTCGTGCCGTACGACGTGCAGCCTGACGTTCCGTTCACGGCCACGATCGCGCTGACTCAAGCGCCGGCGACACCGGTGGAACCGGCGCCGACCCCGTCGGCCTCGGGCCCGCGCTATCACGATTACGCTCCGCCAGTTTCGGTTGGTGAAAATTCGGGTGAGCCTTCGATCGGCTACAACCCTGCGACCCAGCACGCAATGTTTCTTGCGGGTCTGCAAACCTTGCAGGTCACTTTCCCGGAAAACATCAATCCGAAGGGATCCATTCCAGAAGCGGGTCCCGGAAATTGGAAAGACGTGTCTTATATTTGGACCAAGACTCGTTCGCTCGATCCCATCCTCTTTACCGACCAGCACACCGGACGCACGTTCGTTTCGCAATTGAACACGGTCACCGAGACCAATCCACTGCTCATCGGATTGAACAGCTTAATGGCTTTCAGCGATGATGACGGCGCGACGTGGACGCCCGCGCAAATCAATCCGCCCGACGGCAGCAACGATCACGAAACTGTCGGCGCTGGTCCATATCCAGCTTCGCTGTCCGCTTTGGCAAACTCAGTCAATAAAGGCGACGCGGTTTATTACTGCGGCCAATCAGGAAACGTCCTGGTCGCAGCCTCGGCGGCCTTCTGTTCGCGCAGTGACGACGGCGGACTCACTTTTAACAAGTCAGTCCCGATTTATGTGGGCGCTACCGGCGTCAATGGCGCGCAGTGCGCGCAGATGATTCACGGTCACGTGAAGGTCGCGCCCGACGGAACTGTTTACGTGCCGAATTCCTCGTGCGGCGGTCATCAAAGCGTGGCTGTTTCGACCGATGCCGGCGTCACTTGGACAGTCAAATCGATTCCTGACAGTCTGCCGCCGTCGGGCATCATTGATCCTTCGGTGGGCATCGCCAGCGATAACACCGTCTACTTTGCTTACACAGGTCCCGTGCCCGGCGGAGCGGCGCTCGACAATCACATCTTCGTCGCAGTCAGTAAGGATCGTGGCGATACCTGGACACAGTCGGTCGATGTCGGCTCGAGCGCCGGCATCAACAACGCAGTCTTCGCATCCGCAGTCGCGGGCGATCCGAATCGCGCGGCGGTCGTATTTCTCGGCACAACTACGCGCGGCGATCATCAGGATCAGGATTTCAAAGGCACCTGGTACGGGTGGGTGGCGCACACTTACGACGGCGGCGCGACGTGGACGACTGCATTGGCCACGCCGAATGGGCCAGTGCAACGCAATGCCTGCATCTGGAACGGCGGCGGTAATAATCCGTGCCGCAACCTGCTCGATTTCAACGACGTGACGATGGATGAGACAGGCCACGTGCTGTTCGCATTTTCGGACGGCTGCATCGATGGATGCGAAACCGGTGGAGCGAACACTTATAGTTCGAAAGCCACGATCGCACGTCAATCTGGCGGCAAGGGCCTGCTCAGTCAATTCGATCCGGTCGAACCGAAGTCGCCGCAAAGGCCGTACTTGACTGGATGGCGCGACGACATGGCAGCGCATTTGAAATGGTCAGCGCCCGACACCGGGGGCGCCCCCATCGGCATGTACAAGATTTATCGCGGGCTATATCCCGGCAACGAAAAATACATCGGCAAGACCACCGGAGATGATACCGACTTTGTCGATCGCAGCGCTGATCCGACTGTAGCAACGTACACTTACAAAGTCACCGCTGTTACTCAATTCGCCGAAGGTTTGCCGAGCAACATCGTGTCGTTGCAAGTCGGACCGCGACCGACGAGCGAAACCGCGTGTTCGCTTCCTGGCGTCACAGCGATTCTCGATCCGGTAGGAGACGAGAGTGATGGCCTGGCGCAACATGACATCACATCTGTCTCGATGGCTGAACCCGCTGACATGCCGGACAAGCTCGTGTTCACGATCAAAGTGGTAAACCTTTCAACGATTCCGCCGGGGTGGCGTTGGGCCGTGCGCTTCGGCGGGCCAAACAACCCGCCCGCGGTTGTCGGACTTGGACCGCAAGAAGATTGGTTCGTTTCGATGGTAACATCCGATGGCGCAGCGCCGACGTTCACCTACGGCAGCACCAGCGTGCCTCAAGGCGCGGCGCGCGTCTTCACCACGATTGGCAATCTCGATCCGGCAAGCAATGCAAACGCCGACGGCACGATTACCTTGGTTCTGCCAAAGTCTGCTATCGGTAATCCAATTCCGGGACAATCGATCACAGGTATGCTCGGCAGCGTGCGCGCAACTGTGCCCTCGGCTCTGCCCGGGACCGGCGGAACCAACGAGACGATTCCCGACAGCACCGGCGCGGGCAGCTATACGCTGCGGGCTGCGAATCAATGTCTGCCAAACACCGCGCCACTGGCGCGACTAACGGCCGACATCGACCGCGGTGATGCGCCGCTGACTGTACAATTCGACGGCAGCAGTTCATCCGACGCCGATTCGATCGATACGATCGCCAGTTATACATTTAACTTTGGCGACGGAGGTGACGACTTCACGCAAGCGTCTCCGGTCATCGTTCACACATTTCAAAGTGTCGGCGAATACGATGTCAGGCTCGTAGTGACTGATTCGCGTGGCAAGCAGAGCGATAACACCGCGCATTGGATAGTCGAAGTCGAGTCCGGTTCAGCGCCGACTCCGACTCCAACACCAACACCGACGGCAACTCCAACGCCGACAGCGACGCCGACAGCCACACCTACTGCGACGCCCACGGCTACACCGGCTTCGACGCCGACTGCAACGCCCACGGCTACACCGGCTTCGACGCCGACTGCAACGCCGACACCGAACCCGCAACCGGGCGCAACGACGTCGATTCAATTCGGTGCGAACAGCTTCAGCGCTAACGAGGGATGCATTCAAACTCTGATTACGGTGACGCGGACTGGACTGACGGATCGCACTTCATCGGTACGTTACTTCACCAGCGACGGCACTGCGACACAGCGCAGCGACTACACCTTCGCCGCGGGCACGCTAACCTTTGCAGCCGGCGAGACGCAGAAGCAGATTCCGATCTTGATCACCGACGATGCTTATGCAGAAGGAACGGAAAGCCTGAACATCACGCTCATCGCTCCGCAGGGGGCGGCCCTCGGCTCGCCGTCGACTACCACGCTACTGATCATCGACAACGACAACAGTAACGGCTCGGTGAATCCGATCGATGACGCATCGCTGTTTGTTGGCGAGCATTATCACGATTTTCTAAACCGGCAGAGCGATACTGCGGGGCAGAATTTCTGGGCCAATCAAATCGCTTCTTGCGGAGGCGATCCGCAGTGCATCGAGGCTAAGCGCATTAACGTCAGCGCGGCGTTTTATCTTTCGATCGAGTTTCAACAGACCGGCTATTTGGTCGAACGCATCTACAAAGCCGCTTTCGGCGACGCCAGTGCAACCTCGACTTTCAACGGCGCGCACCAGTTGGCAGTGCCGGTCGTTCGTCTCGACGAATTTCTTACTGACACGCAGGAGATTTCACAAAACGTGGTGGTGCTGCAACCTGGTTGGCAGGATCGGCTCGAAGCGAACAAGAATTCGTTCGCGGCTGAGTTTGTGACGCGCGACCGTTTCATCGCCGCGTTTCCGTCAGACATGAGTCCCGCCGCGTTCGTCGACAAGCTGAACGCAAATGCCGGCAACCCACTGTCGCAAGCTGAACGTGATCAGCTGGTCAGCGATCTGACGAACGGAGCGAAGACTCGCGCGGATGTGTTGCGCGCGGTCGCCGAAGATCCTTCTTTGAGCAAAACCGAATTCAATCGGGCATTTGTGTTAATGCAGTACTTCGGTTATCTGCGACGCAATCCTGATAGTGCGCCTGATGCGGACTACACGGGATTCGATTTCTGGCTGACGAAACTGAATAATTTTAATGGCGACTACCTCGGAGCTGAGATGGTGAAAGCTTTCCTGTCATCGTCGGAATATCGCGAACGGTTTCAGGGCGGCGCCAATCGCGGCAACCCGAGCCGCGCGAGCGCGATGAATTTCCCGACGGTTAAAGATGCAGTTGCCAAATCGATTCGGTACACCTTACCGCTCTCGTTGGTGACAACTCTAATTGGTTGAGGTGAGAGAAGTCAGATCAACTTAGGAGAGAGCCTAATCATCTAACAGAAATTGAAACCGTTTCGGCGTAATCTGCGAAGTCAGCAGACCATTGTCTGCTAATATCGCTGACGTGCCGCGTAAACTCGACGACGATCTCGATGCGCTGTTCCAGCTTCCTTTGCCGGATTTCATCGGCGCGCGCAACGCTCTCGCGAATCAACTGAAGAAAACAGGACGGGCCGAAGAAGCTAATCGCATCAAAGCGATCGCAAAGCCCTCCGTTTCTGTCTGGACAGTGAACCAACTCTATTGGCGGCATCGCGATCAATTCGAAGCATTGATTTCAGCCGGACACCGATTTCGTCGTGCGCATACGAGCCGTACCGCAAAAGTACCGGAGTTAAGCGACGCACTCGATGCGCGCCGTGCGGCGCTCGACGAGCTCTCCA
>DASQYL010000201.1:0-4318 GCA_035639235.1 Pyrinomonadaceae bacterium
TTCTTTACTCCGGTCGACATGAATACGTGGTGCAACCAGCGTCACAACGTGCCGTACGTTTTTCCTGAGACGCAACAGAGTGACAATTTCACGCCCCCGGCAGGACTCATCGCCAGCCACTTCAATTTTGCGCCGGCCGTCTTGGGCGTAACCACCGTCAGCTTCGCTGCCTTTGAATCGAATCCGCCGCCACAATACATCCAGCAATGGAGTGGATCAGTTGAAAAAAGCCTCGGGCGGGAAACCACGCTCGAGTTGGGTTATCTCGGATCGCACGGCGTGCATTTGCAGCGATCGCAACTGATCAATAACGCGCTTCCGGGTCCCGGCGCGATCGGACCGCGGCGGCCGTATAAAGTTCTTGCGTTCATTGACGGCACAGTCCTGCCGGCGAACATTAACGTTACCAGCAGCACCTTTCCCGTCAGCGGTATCAATCTGCTGGAGAACTCCGCGCAGAGTTGGTACGACGCGGGTTATGTTAACGTGCGGCGCCGATTCGCGCGCGGCTGGACCATGCTGGCAAATTATACGTTTGCGAAGAACCTCAGCGATTCACCCGATTTTCGATCGCCGATGTTTGAATCCGCAATTCCGCAGGACAATTCCAACTTGCAAGCGGAGAAGGGACTCGCGTGCGACATCAGGCACCGCTTTGCGGCGAGCGCCGTCTATGATCTGCCGGCCTTGCGCAAATACGGATGGACCAGCCTGGTGACGAAAGACTGGCGGCTGTCGGCAATCTACCAGGCGCAGAGCGGCTTCCCGCTTACGATTTCCGTGTTCGGCGACACGGCGAATGCGGGAACCTTGTTGGGCGAGAACCCCATCCGCGCGAACTACACCGGCCAACCGGTGTTTAATTCAGGGACACACACTGCCGGCAGTTGGTTTAATCCCGCGGCGTTTGCGACACCGGCGGCATTCACGTTCGGCAACGTGGGAAGGAATACGGTGTATGGACCAGGTTCGCAAACACTCGATCTCGCGCTGCAGCGGGAATTCAATGTCACCGAAAATATCAAATTTCAATTCAGGGCCGAGTTCTTCAACGCTTTGAATCATGTAAATCTCGGTACTCCGAATCGTTTCGTCAACACCCCACAGTTCGGCACGATCACTGAAGCGGCAACACCCGGACGCGAAATTCAACTCGGCGCCAGAATCTCTTTTTGATTCGAGAGACACACGCGTGTGAGTCGTCGTCGATTCTTATTTCAGTTCTTTTGATTTGCCGTCTGAATACACGCGCACGTAATCGACCAGCATGGTTTGCGGAAACACGGTGCTTGCGTCCGGGTTGCCGGGCCAGTTGCCACCCACCGCTACGTTCAAAATAATGAAGAAGGGATGATCGTAAACCCACGTCTTCCCCTCGGGCAGATCGGCAGGCGTTCTGGTTTTGTAGAGAATGCCATCGCAGTAGAAGCGAATGATGTTTGGTTCCCATTCCACTGCGAAGACATGAAACGAATCCGGGAAGCGCTGGTCACCAGTTAGTGAGTACGACGCGCTTAGCCCTTTCGCCGCGGAATATCCCGGGCCATGAATCGTGCCATGGATGATCGAAGCTTCTTTGCCGATGTTTTCCATGATGTCGATCTCGCCACACGAGGGCCAGCCGCTGGCGTCGATGTTATCTCCCAGCATCCAAAATGCAGGCCACAGTCCCTGGCCCAAAGGAATCTTGATGCGCGCTTCAAACCGGCCGTACTTCGCCGTGAATTTGTTCTTGGTGGTTAGACGCCCAGAGGTGTATTCGCGAGTGACGTTGTCGCTGCCGGTGAATCTTTCTTTGATGGCCTTGATGACGAGTGACCCGCCTGATTGATAGGCGTTATCGATGCGATTGGTGTAGTACTCCAGCTCCTGATTGCCCCAGCCGTTACCGCCCACAGCGGCGGTCCATTTCGACGAATCGATCGCAGAATGATCCGCGCCGTTGAATTCATCACTCCAAACCAATTTCCAAACCCGAGGTTCAGCGGCAGGAAATTTTTGGGGCACCAATGCCAGGCTGAGAAGCAAACAACCGATTACAAGACCAAAGATAGTCAGCCGCGAGAAAATATCCGCTTTGAGTGAGCGCTTAAATTTCATAGTTAGCCTCGTCCAAAGCGCGATGCGAAACGATTATAAAATATTCTTGTTTTCACAACGCGTGCGCTCAAAACGCATCGACCATTGAACGAATGGTCAGTCCGCGGCGCAGCTCACTAAGCGTCAACGGATCGCGCGCGTGATACTGAACCACGACAGGTTTGCCGGGGATAAGGTCGAAATAGTTGTCAGACCACGATCCGTCCGCGTCGCCCAGCGAGAGATAGACCGCCTTCGCGAACTTATCTGACTTAATCGTCAACTGAAAACCGTTACGCGCCGGCGCAACATCGTAAGTGATGCGCGGCGGCGGCAAGCGCAACTGTTTGAACGGCGCGAAAAACAGATCGTGGGTGGAAACCACTCTGCCGTCGACGAGCAGCTCGCAATAGAGAAATGAGTTCTGCTTGTCCTCATCCTGCCAAAGATCTTTCAGCGCTACATCAAAATAAGAACGGCTGGTTAAGGGCGCGATGTTAACTTCGCGATCGAAGCTCTTCATAGTTTGGCCGTCGAAATTCATTAGCGCGACAGTAATTTTTGCCGGCGTTGGCTTGGTCTGATCCGAAACCACGTAGAACTTTAGGCGCCCATCTTCGACGTGCGGGCTAATCAACAGGTTGGCATAGAAATGGCGAGCATAATATTGCAGCGCCTTCCACCGGCCGTAGTAGTCGATGCTCGACCACGAAGCTACCGGCCAGCAATCGTCAAGCTGCCAGTACAACGATCCCATGTTGTGCGGCATGATGCGGCGCAGGTGCTCGGCGCCCGTGCGAATCCCTTCGGCCTGCAACACCTGACTAACATAAAGGAACGATGCAAAGTCTTTCGGCTCTGGATATTCGCGGAGCATGTACTCGCGAATGAGTTGATTACCGCGCGGGTGCCGTTGGTGCGCCAGCATCACCGGCGATTCGACCTCGCGTTCATCCGGGAGAGCGTAGGTGCTGATCGTCTCGAGCGATGGAAACGATTGGAAGCCATACTCACTCATGAAACGCGGGTGCTGGTGCTCATATTCCGAGAATGGTTTTGCGCCATGCCAAACTTGCCAGTAATGAGTATCGCCGATGCGTTGAGTTTCCGGATCGTCTTCGAGATTCGCGCTCGGCGAGCTGGGCCGGTAAGGCCGTGTGGGATCGTATTCCGTGGCCACTTCACGCAACACACCGTGAAAGATTTTCTGGTAATCGTCCCACAGGCTGGCCGGCAGCTTTTGTTTCCAGCCCCAGTGCTGCCAAGCGGTTTCGATTTCATTGTTGCCGCACCAGACCACGATGCTGGGGTGATTTCGCAGACGCGTGACGTTATCGATCGCTTCCTGCCTGACGTTGTCAAGAAATTGTGGTGTGGCCGGATACATGCTGCAGGCGAACATAAATTCCTGCCAAAGCAGAATGCCCATCTCGTCGCAGGCATCGTAAAAATCATCGCTCTCGTAAATGCCGCCACCCCAGACCCGCAACATATTCATGTTTGCATCGCGGGCTGAGGCGACTAGTTGCCGGTATTTTGCTTTCGTAATCCGCGTGGGAAAGCTGTCCGCTGGAATCCAGTTCGCGCCCTTGGCGAATACCGGCACACCATTGATGAAAAAGGCGAAACTCTTGCCGCCATCGTCTGGCTGCTGGCGCAACTCCATTGTGCGCAGTCCAATGCGGATCTGTTTTTGATCGACCAATCTGCCGCTGATCATCACCTGCGCCTGAAGGGTATAGAGAGGGTGGGCACCCAAACCGTTGGGCCACCAGAGCTGCGGGTGTGAAACTGTGAAGTCGATCGGAATCCGGTTCGCGCCGCTGACGAGGTTGATTTCTTTGCGCGTGGCGACGGTGTGATCGGTAAGGTTGTTGAGGCTGACGATCGCGTGAGCGGGCGCGCTGGCGACGACTTCAATATTCGAAGTCATCGAAGCTGCATCCGCATTAATCTGTTTGGTAATGATTTGCACATCACTAAGCCGCGCCTCGTTCCAAACCTCCAATGACACTGGCCGCCAAATTCCGGTGGTGACAAAACGCGGACCCCAGTCCCAACCATACTGGTAGGGAGCCTTGCGAGTATATGGTGAAGTCAACTCGCCCTGATCGTTCGGCGCCGGCAACTGGTACTCGAGCTGCGCCATCAACGGCAGTACTTGATTGATGGGCGAGCGGAATCGCACGCGCAGCGCGTTATCACCCACTCTCAATGCGCGCTTGCAGTCAACACGCCA
>DASQYL010000202.1:0-13029 GCA_035639235.1 Pyrinomonadaceae bacterium
CCGATCACAAACTGCGCTTTTGGAGAAAACCAGCGAAACGGTTTTAGCAAAAGGCCCAGGACGGCATTGCGAATCCTGTCGATCTTCGACGTGAATCGGGGACGAGGGCTCATTGATTCGACAGGAGTGCAGGTAACGCCGCGCCGTAGGGCCGACTTAGCGATGCTGTATGCATCAACGATTGTTCGATGCGGTTAAGCAGAACTGTTAGCGATTGGCGATCGCGAGCACAGATCGCGAGCGCGTCCGCGCCAAATTCGATCGACGCCTGGCGCCGCATAGCATCCATGGCCGCGGGGTCAACCAGGTCCGCTTTGTTGAAAACCAGGAGTCTCGGAATCTCGTTCACGTGAAGCTCCGTCAGGATGCGCTCGACAGAAATAATCTGTTGTCGCCAGCGAGGATTCGCGGCATCAACCAAGTGAATCAGGAGATGACTAGTATCGATCTCTTCGAGCGTCGAGCGAAATGCATTCATCAGATCCGGCGGAAGATCGCGAATGAATCCGACCGTGTCGTTGATTATCACGTCGCGTTCGCGCGGCAATCGCAGTCGCCGCGTGGTCGGATCGAGCGTCGCGAACATTCGCGATTCCGCCAACACATCGCTGGCAGTTAGCGCATTCAGCAAAGTAGATTTGCCGGCGTTTGTATAACCAACGATGGAAATCGTCGGTACTGGATGGCGCTGGCGCCCCTTTCTGCGTTGTTCGCGGCGCGTCGCGTGTGAAGCCAGCTCTTTATCCAAACGATGAATGCGATCGCGCACCCTTCGGCGATCCGTCTCGAGCTTAGTCTCACCCGGGCCACGACCGCCGATACCGCCCGCCAGCCGCGAAAATGCCGAGTTCTGGCCCAGTACTAATCGCGGCAGCATGTACTTAAGCTGGGCCAACTCAACTTGAATCTTGCCTTCGCGTGTTTGCGCGCGCTGCGCGAAGATGTCGAGAATCAACTGTGAACGATCGATCACCTTTAGGTCGGTGGCTTCGGAGATCGATCTGACCTGAGCGGGCTGGAGTTCACGATCGAAAATGATTACGTCGGCGCCGAGCTGCATCGCCCTGACCAGCAATTCATCCAACTTGCCCTTTCCCAGAAGCGTGCGCGGGTCGACGGTGAGCCGGCGCTGAATCATTTCATCCAAGACGATAACTCCAGCTGACTGGGCCAATTCGCGAAGCTCGGCCATTGAATCTTCCGCCTCCGCCAAAGAACCAGTGGCGACGTTTACCAGAATCGCTTGATCGCCCTTGGCTGCTTTGCGGGCCGCGCGAGCATTGCGGCCCATCTCGCTTTCAAGAGCATTCATGAGCTCAAGAAAATCGACGTTGAGCTGCGAAGCAAGCGCCGCATCGAGGAATGCGAAGCTCCCGTTCGATTCACTTGAGTGCAAATGTTCAGCGGTTGTTGGGAACAAATGCGCGGCACGTACCATACCCGGCAAGCCGGTCTGGCGATCGACATCGATCGCGGCCATGAGATCCAGCCGCAGCAAGGCGAGGTCGGTTAAATCGTCGCGGGTGAGTTCTTCGCCGCGCAGGTGAGTGTGTACGCAACGCAACCCACGGAATCGATCGCCGGCCACACGAACACGTTTAAAATCGGGAAGTTCAATCCGGCGCGCGTCGCCGACGATCACATATTCGACGTAACCCTTGCGATCGATTAGCGCGCCGATTTGCCGATTCGTTTCGTGCGATAGTTCGCTTAACTGCCGCGCGAACTCGGGCGTAACGATTTCCTTCGGCGAAATGCGCCGCTGATATAGTTTTTCAATGCGCCTTAACTGATTTGGCTTGAGACCCTGCGTATTGCCGTGAAGATTTCGCATCCAGTGGATAATGAATTATAGCACGCGTTTAAGAACGGTTAATGATTGGGCGGTGGCTGCAAATAGACAACGGTGCAGGACGCCGTTACGATGTAAGGTCGCAAAATGACTGAACTTAATGTCACAGGAATTAGTCCCGCTGCCGGGATTGCCGGCGGTGAAGCGATCGTTGGCTTGCGAGGAGCGACGCCGGATATGGTGAGCCGCCTTGAGGTTAGGATCTGTGGTGCAGATGCGCATGTCGTATCCGTCAATACGAAACGAGCGATCATACTTGTGCCGGACATCGACTCGGACGGGCCAATGCCGGTTCGCGTCGCAACAGATCCGGCCGATGGGGGCAACAACAGCGACATCAATTTTACATTGGGCAGGCGAATCGCGTGGAACATACATCCGGTTACGAATCCCGCTTTCGACCCGAGTAGTGGAGCGCTTTTGGTTACGCGCAGCGGATCTCGCGGAGAGCATGTGCCGGTTTCGATTTTCCGGTGGACACTCGAGAACGGCCTGGAAGACTTTTCTGGCGACGTAACAAATCCTACAGCGATAGTTTTCGATCGGACTGGTCGAATGTTTGTAACTAGCCGATTCGACGGCACGGTTTATCGGGTGACTAGCGATCGAGAAGTAATCGCCTTCGCATCGGAACTGGGAATCGCGACCGGGCTCGCTTTCAACCGCGAAGGCGAGATGTTCGTCGGCGATCGATCGGGCACGATTCATCGCGTCAACGAGATCGGTGAGGCGGAGCCCTGGGCGGAACACGAACCTTCAGTCTCTGCGTATCACCTTGCTTTTGGACCAGACGACAACCTTTACGTTTCGGGGCCCACGGTTTCCAGCTTTGATTCGATTACAAAGTTTGACGAATCGGGTCACGCCAGCGTCTTCTATCGTGGACTCGGCCGTCCGCAGGGTCTCGCATTTGATCGCGAGGGCAATCTTTACGTTGCCGCGGCGTTGCGCGGCCGTCGCGGCATCGTCAAAATCTCGCCCGACGGTCGTGATGCTGAACTGATGGTTACCGGTATGAATGTAGTCGGTCTTGCATTTGGGCCAAAAGGCGAAATGGTTGTCGCGACAAATGAAGCTGTATATCGTTTGCCGCTGAATATTCCCGGCTTATTACTTCCGTGATAGGGACAAACCCGTTTTGACGCCGCATTGCACAGATGCTAACTTGACGCTCTCTTGATCACCTCCGGACTAATAGCTCAACTCGTCATTTATCTTGTGGTGCTGTTGTTTTCGATTTCAGCGCACGAAGCAGCGCACGCCTGGATGTCGAACAGATTTGGCGACGATACCGCGCGGCTACTCGGACGCATCACGCTGAATCCGATGGCGCACACCGATCCCATCGGGACCCTGCTGATTCCGATCGCCAGTTTCATTTTTGCTCATGTCGGCGCTTCCATTGCGCTCATTGGATGGGGCAAGCCTACGCCCGTCAATCCGCTGAGATGGCGAAACAAAGACGTGGCGAACGTGATGGTTTCAATTGCCGGCATTCTCGCAAATCTTTCGATCGCAATCGTCGCGCTGCTGTTGATGTACGTGGGCGACTTTTTCCATCTATTCGGACCGAACGCGCGTTTGTCCTCGCTCGAAGAGCCGGTGGTCCTGTTTCTTTTTACGGCGGTAAATCTCAATGTCTCTTTGGCAGTCTTTAATTTGTTGCCGTTTCCGCCACTGGATGGCAGCAAAGTTTTGTGGACGATTTTGCCCGACAGCATGAAGCCCGCGCTCGAAGCACTTGAACGTTTTGGATTCATCATTTTGCTGATAGCGATGCAGACGGGAATCTTTGGCACGATCTTCAGCCCAGTGCAGCGAGCGATGTTGAGCGTACTGCCTTACAGCATTTTCCCCGCACTGATCAAGGCTTTCGGATAATCGCCTATGCCTAAACGGATTTTTAGCGGCGTGCAGCCTACTGGTAACGTGCACCTGGGAAATTATCTGGGCGCGTTGCGCAACTGGGTCGCGCTCCAGCATGACTACGAGAGTTTTTATTGTATCGTCAATATGCACGCGATCACTTTGCCGCAGGATCCGAAACTGCTGGCCGCGAAAACGCGTGAGCTGGCGAGGATTTATCTGGCCGTTGGGATCGATCCGAATGTATCGACAATCTTTGTGCAATCGGACGTGCCGGCGCATACCGAGCTCACCTGGATGCTGAATTGCGTCGCGCGCATGGGCGAACTCGAACGCATGACGCAGTACAAAGACAAGGCGCGCAAACAGGAAGAAAACGTCGGTGTCGGTGTGTTCGATTATCCGGTGCTGATGGCTTCGGACATACTGCTCTATCAAACCGATTTGGTGCCGGTTGGCGAGGATCAGAAACAGCACCTCGAGCTAGCGCGCGATATCGCGATTCGATTCAATCGCGATTACGGCCAAACTTTTGTCGTTCCGGATCCCTTCATCCCGAAAGTCGGCGCGCGCATCATGTCACTCTCCGATCCGACGAAAAAGATGTCGAAGTCAGATGAAGAGAGCGCGGCTGGTTGCATCATGCTGCTGGACGACGACGATACGGTGCGACGCAAGTTCAAACGCGCCGTGACTGATTCAGGCACCGAGATCAGATTCGATGAATCACGGCCAGCAATCAACAACCTGCTGACGATTTATCATCTGCTGACGGGCAAAACCGGAACCGAGATTGAAGATCATTTTCGCGGCAAGGGTTACGCAGCTTTGAAGCAGGAGTTGGCCGACCTGTGCGTCGAGTTTCTTAAGCCAATTCAGGAGCGCGTGCGGGGCATCGGTGATGATAAACTCAATCAGCTTCTCGAAGCGGGCGCTGAACGCGCCGAGGCGATTGCTACACTTACGCTTAATCGCGCCAAGGCGAACATGGGTTTAATCGGCGCGCGCAACATGCAGTGATGGACAACGTTACCGAGACATTGGAAAACGAGACGACGCCGACCGCGACGGAGCCTTCGCAGACGATTAGTGTGGCTGGCGCGTCACCGTCGATTGCGCCTGACGATGAGAACGATCAATTGAAGGTGACGCTCGGTGAGTTCGAGGGCCCACTCGATCTGTTGCTTTATCTGATTCGTCAGGAGCAGGTGAATATTTACGACATTCCCGTCGGCCGCATCACGGATGAATATCTTCGATACCTCCAGTTGATGAAGGAACTCGACTTGACTGTGGCGGGTGACTTTCTCGTGATGTCGGCGCAACTGATTGAATTGAAGTCTCGGATGTTGCTCCCCCGCGATCCGCTCGCGGCGGAGGAAGAGGTCGAAGACCCGCGCACAGAACTCGTCAATCGTTTACTGGAGCACGAAAAATTCAAAGCGGCGGCCCAGATGCTTTGGTCGCGCGCGACTGTCGAACACGCGGTCTTTACCCGCGCTGAGTTGGAGACGGACCAGAACAATCCGGAGGTCGCAGTCGGTCTTTTCGATTTGCTGCGCGTGTTTCAGGAAATACTTGCGCGTCATAAAGAAGAAGTTTTGATGGAGATTGAGCGCGAAGAAGTCACGATGGCTGAGATGATCGAAAGACTGCGAAACATGGTGAGATCGGCCGGCGAACTTAATCTGCTGAGGTTCTTCGAGCAGGCGCAATCACGAAGAGAACTCGTGGTCGCGTTTCTGTCGGTGCTCGAATTGGTCCGGCTCAGTGAAATCTCGTTAAGACAGCGCGAAACGTTTGGCGAGATCACTGCCAAGGCTGTGCAGCCGGCTTGAGGATGGAGATTTCTAAAGGACAAAAATGAGTAAGACTGCCAAAGCCACCGCGATCGATCAAGACGAAGTGTCGCAGTCAGTCGAGCCTGAAATTGAAGGCACACGTGAGATTAGCGACGCTGAGTTGAGATCAATCACAGAGACTCTGATCTTTGTCGCGGACGAACCGATCACTTCAAAGACGATAGCTGAGGTCATCGACGTCGAGCGCGATGCGGTTGAAAAAGCGATCGCGGATTTGGCCGCGGAGTACGAGTCCTCTCAGCGTGGCCTGCAACTGCGCGAAATCGCCGGTGGTTGGCAGATCGCCACGAGACCTGAATTTCATGAACACGTGCGGGCGTATTTGAAATCGAAACCATCTGCGAAGCTTTCGCTGGCCTCGCTCGAGACGCTGGCGGTGATCGCGTACAAACAGCCGGTGACCGTGCCGGAGATTCTGGAGATTCGTGGCGTGCAATCACCATCGGCGATCAAGACGTTACTTGATAAGCGCCTGATCGTCGCCAAGGGCCGCAAAGAGACCGTCGGCCGGCCGATGATGTACGGAACCTCGAGAGAGTTTCTCATCCAATTTGGTTTGAAAGATCTTTCAGAGTTGCCGAGCATGGAAGATTTCAAAGACTTAGCAGGTGATGCAGCCGACTAAGTCAGTACCATCTGCGTTAGCAGATGGGATAAAGGCGATCGTCTGCACTTGAACCCATCCGCTGACGCGGATGGTACTGACATCTTGGGTCATGCAAACCCGTCTGCAAAAGATCATTGCCTCCGCCGGCATCGCTTCTCGTCGTCACGCTGAAGACCTCATTACTTCCGGCAAGGTCAGCGTCAATGGCAAAGTCATAAACAAATTAGGCGCCAAGGCCGATCCCGATCGCGATCACATTAAAGTCAACGGCCGTCTTATCAATCAGCGGTTGCAGCGACCGGATCATCTTTACATCCTGCTGAATAAGCCCAAGGGTTATCTCACCAGCATGTCCGATCCCGCAGAACGGCCGTTGGTGATCGATCTAATTCCGAAATCGTTGGGAAGGCTGCACCCTGTCGGCAGACTTGATTTCAACACTGAAGGCTTGTTGTTATTGACGACCGACGGCGAACTCACAAATATCGTCACGTCAGCGAAGAACCAGATCGCCAAAATCTACAAAGTGAAAGTGAAGGGAACACCGAGCGACAAAGCCATTGAACGATTGCGTCGCGGTGTGGTCATTGAAGAAGGCGAACGCACGGCGCGAGCCGAGGTACGCAAACTTCGTCACAGCGAAAACAACTCATGGTTCGAGGTGAAGTTATTCGAAGGCCGTAATCAACAAGTCCGTCGTATGTTCGACGCGATCGGTCACTCGGTAGTCAAACTCACGCGTACCCAAATTGGATCTTTGGAGATCGGAACATTACCGGTGGGACATTGGCGGCATTTGACTGAGCGCGAAGTGGCACATCTGAAGCGAGTGCACGCCGCCAAAGGAATTAAGGAATCATCGCAGCACAACCGCGCGCGGATGCGCCGGCCTCGGCATTCCGCTACAATGTCACGTTCTCATTAACGCGCGACAGTTATCTGTGGCGTGTCTTCATTGCAAGGCGTGGCACCATGGAATTCGAACTCAACGAAGAACAGTTTCAAATGAAGATGAGCGTGCGCGAGTTCGCCGAAGCCGAAATCGCGCCGCACGTGATGGAGTGGGACGAAGCGCAGCACTTTCCGATCGAATTATGGCCCAAACTCGGTGAACTTGGTCTCACCGGGATTTTGTTTCCTGAAGAATTTGGGGGCGCCGGCCTGGGTTACATCGAATACGCTACCGCGATCGAAGAAATATCGCGCGTCGACGGGTCAGTAGGAATATCTATTGCGGCCCACAATTCGCTCTGCGCGAATCATATTTACCAGTTTGGAAACGAGACTCAGAAGAAAAAGTATCTGCAGCCGCTCGCGCAGGGTCAGAAGTTAGGCGCATGGGGATTGACGGAGCCAGGCGCAGGGTCGGACGCGTCGGGCACGCGCACCACGGCGGTCAAGCAAAACGGCAATTGGATCATCAACGGGTCGAAGAATTTTATCACGCACGCTATTCACGCCGACACGTGCGTGGCTTTCGCTTCGAACGATCGGTCGAAACGAAGCAAAGGAATCACAGCTTTCATTTTCGAAAAAGGCATGAAAGGTTTTACACCGTCGAAGAAAGAAAACAAGCTGGGGTTGCGCGCGTCTGAGACAGCCAGCGTCGTCTTCGAGGATTGTGTAGTGCCGGACGAGAATCGGCTCGGCAACGAAGGCATGGGATTTGTGAACGCGATGGAGATTCTCGATGGCGGCAGAATTTCCATTGCGGCGCTGGCAGTCGGAATCGCGCAGGGCGCCTACGAGTCAGCGCTTCGTTATTCGGCTGAACGGCAACAATTCGGCAAGCCGATTCGCGAGTATCAGGCAATTCAATTCAAACTTGCCGATATGGCGTTGCAGATCGAAGCCGCGCGCCTGCTGATGTATCGCGCCGCAGCGATGAAGGACGCCGGCAAGAAGACGACGAAGGAATCGTCGATGGCCAAGCTATACGCCGGCGAAATGAGCGTGCGCGTTTGCGAAGAAGCGATCCAAATTCACGGTGGCTATGGCTATACTAAAGATTATCCGCCGGAAAAATACTGGCGCGATTCGAAACTGTGCACCATCGGCGAAGGCACGTCTGAGATTCAGCGAATTATCATTGCCCGTGAAATTCTGAAAGCTGCATGAGCGACTCGCTTTTCGATCGAGTTGTGGCCGGCGATGCTGTCGCAGTCGCGAGAGCTATTTCGAAAGTTGAAGACGACGTAGCGGCAGCGGCAGATCTGATGAAACAGATCTTTCCGCGCACCGGACGCGCTTTAATAATCGGCATTACGGGCGCACCCGGGGCAGGGAAGTCTTCGCTGGTCGATAAGCTGGCGGCGCTTTATCGCAAGACGGCCGAGCGCGTCGGAATCATCGCCGTGGATCCTTCGAGTCCTTTTTCCGGCGGCGCCATTCTCGGCGATCGCATTCGCATGCAGACGCTATCGCTCGACAAAGGCGTCTTCATTCGATCGATGGCCACGCGCGGAAACCTCGGCGGATTGTCGCGAGCGACAGTTGAAGCGGTGGGGATTCTTGATGCCGCCGGTTATGACAAAGTCATCGTCGAAACTGTCGGTGTAGGTCAGGACGAGATTGAGATCGCTAAGACCGCTGATGTTTGCGTGGTCGTTTTGGTGCCTGGGATGGGCGATGACGTCCAAACGATGAAGGCGGGCATCATGGAAATCGCCGACATCCTGGTCATCAATAAGGCCGATCGCGAGGGGGTCTTGCGAACTGAGAAAGAATTGCAGGCGCTGCTCAGTTTGGGAGTGCGCGCGGATGATTGGCAGCCGCCGATCGTGAAGACTGTGGCAATTGAAAATCAGGGGCTCGAGGATTTGGCCCGCGCCATCGACGCCACGCGCGAGTTTCAGCAGAGCGCGCCGGCTTCGGCAGATCGCAGGAAGAGCATCGCGCGGTGGCGCATTATCGAATTGTTAGGTGAGCGAACTGTTGCGGAGGCACTTAAGCGCGACGGCGCTGGGAATAAGCTCGAGCGGTTGGCAACCGAGGTTGCTGCGAAGAAAATCGATCCCTATTCGGCGGTTGACGAATTGATGACGCATTAACTGTAGGGGCGGGGCCTGTCACCGCCCGTTTGCACGTGATCGATTGACGGGCAGATACGAGCCTGGCTCTACAAGTATGAAGATTGATCATCTGGGCATCGCGACCGAAGGAATCGACGAAGCAGTATCCATTTATCGCGACGCGCTCGGTTTGGTGGTCGCGGAAGTCGAAGAGGTGGCCGATCAGAAAGTCCGGGTTGCGATGCTGCCGATTGGTGAAGCGCGCATCGAACTACTCGAAGCAACTTCAGCGGACTCGCCGATCTCAAAGTTCCTGGCGAAGCGAGGCCCGGGCATTCATCATATTGCACTGAGGGTTTCGGATATTCGCGCGGCGCTGGCTGATTTGAAAAGAAAAGGAATGCGATTGATCGATGAAGAGCCGCGGACAGGCGCCGGCGGTTGCCTTGTAGCTTTCATTCATCCATCATCCACCGGTGGCGTCTTGATCGAGTTGGTTGAGAGGCCGAGCCGGCAGGAAGAACACGAATCGTGAAAGGAAGAGTATTTTGAATTCCACAACCAAAGCATGGATTGTCGCTGCGATCGGAGTCGCAGCCTCACTCGGTCTAATCGCGTGGCAGGTTAAGGCCGGCCATCAACCTCCGATTAATCTGACTCCGGACGATATGACGCAGATTGCGAGCGACCAGTCGCCGCAGGCGCGCGCGCGGTTGGCGACCGATGATGCGGCGCGGCGCGACTTTGCCAAGAATGTTCGCGAGTTGTTGTCGGTCGCTGAGGAAGCAAGGTCGAAGGGCTTGGCTTATCAGCCCGATGTTAAGCGCCAGATGGATCTCGTCCGCGCAATTGTGATCGCACAGAATTATGCACAGCAGAGTGGCGCGGGCGCGCCGCCGCCGCAAGCGACCGACGCGGAAATTGATGCGTTCTTCAAGGAACCCGGACAAGAAGATCGCTTTCAACAGTTTGTCAAAGATGCACAGGCGCAAAATCCCATGATGGCGAGTCAGGCGATCCCTGATGAACAAATGAAGGAGATTCGTCATCAGTTGGGGCAGGTGCTGATCAGCGAACGCCGCGGCGTGCAAGCGGGGGTTGATCAGAAGCGCAATGTTCAGTTGCAGATCATGCTGGAACAGGCGCGAGTGCTGGCGTCGAAGTACGCGAAGGACACTTTGATTCCGGCAACTAAAGCGACTGACGCCGAAGTGGATGCATACATCGCGAAGCACCCTGAGCTTGACGACAAGCAGACCCGTGCGAAGGCCGAAGATGTTTTGAAGCGAGCGCGCGCAGGTGAAGATTTTGCGGCGCTGGCGAAGGAATTCTCAACCGATCCCGGAAGCAAAGATAACGGCGGAGACTTGGGTTGGTTTGGGCGCGGCAAGATGCTTCCCGAATTTGAGAACGCCGCCTTCGCGCTTCAACCCGGACAAATCAGCGATTTAGTTCAGACGCAGTTCGGTTTTCATATCATTAAGCTTGAAGAGAAGAAGACCGAAATGAAAGACGGCAAGCCTGAAGAACAAGTTCATGCGCGCCACATTCTGATTGCGCCGCCAAGCAGTTCGGCGAATCCTTTCGGTCCTCCGAAGTCGGCGAAAGATCAGGCGCGTGACGCCGTCGAGCAGGATAAAGAGAAAAATCTGATTGATGAAATCGTCAAACGCAACAGCAGTCACGTCACGGTCGCTGAGAATTTTTCGGTGCCGCAACCTTCTTCACAAGAAATGCAACAGGGTGGATTGCCGCCAGGGATGATGCCTGATGAAGGCCCGCCGCCTGCTGCCTCTCCGGGAGCAAAGCCGAAGTCGACGACCCCAACGAAGAAAAAATAAAGGAAGGGTCTAGGGGTTTTGGGTAGGGCTCAGGGAAGTTGTCACGAAAGAACCCAGCGTCTTGCTAATCCGATATCCGTCTTCACACTCAACACCCTGACCCCTACACCCCATGCTGTTCGGCGACTATCGAGTTGAAATCATTCCTGACTGCGAATTCAGATTGGACGGCGGCGCGATGTTCGGCGTCGTGCCGCGCAATCTTTGGGCGACGGTTTGCCCGCCGGACGATCAGAATCGGATTCGCATGAGTATGAATTGTCTATTTATTGAAGCGGGCAAGGAACGCATTCTGATCGATACGGGCATCGGCGAGAAGTGGAGCGAGAAGCATCGCGCGATGTATGCGATTAATCGCACTCGTTCGCTGGACGAATCGTTGCAGGCGATTGCCGGGGTCAGGTCAGAGGACATTACGATCGTCATCAATACTCATCTTCATTTCGACCATGCGGGCGGGAACTCGATTTGGGACGAATCGGGTCGCGCTATTCCCGCTTTTCCGAATGCACGCTATCGGGTTTCGCGCGCCGAGTACGAACACGCCGAGTCGCCGAACGAACGCGATCGGGCCAGCTACCTCAGCGAAAATTGGCAGCCGACGAAACAGACTGGCCAACTCGAATTACAGGATGAAGCTTACGAAGTTGTACCAGGCCTGACAATGGAAACCTATGCCGGGCACAACCGTTCGATGCAGTGCCCGCGTTTGGTACGCGATGGCCGGACGCTTTTCGGTTTCGCCGATCTGGTGCCTATGCGCGCACACGTTTCATACGCATGGGTGATGGGCTACGATCTTTATCCGGTAGAAACTGTCGCAGCCAAGAAGAAGTTGTTACCGCAAGCGGCGCGCGAAGGCTGGACTTGCCTGTTCTATCATGACGCGGACCAGCCTTTGGGCCAAATTATGAAAGAAGACGGAAGGTTGATTACTCGATCCCTTTAGCAGCCGCACCTGTGCACTTCATTCGCCGGACAAGTCCGCTGGCTAAACAATTCGAAACTAGAAACGATATGACGGCAGCCAAAATTGGAATCATCGGTGGCAGCGGTCTTTATCAGATGCCGGAGCTGACCGACGTCGACGAGATCGCGATCGAAACTCCGTTCGGCGAGCCATCTGACAAATTCATCATCGGCACGCTCGAAGGTGAACGCGTTGCATTTCTGCCGCGGCATGGGCATGGCCATCGGTTTACGCCGAGCGAGTTGCCTTTTCGTGCGAATATCTACGGAATGAAATTGCTCGGCGTCGAGCGCATTCTCTCGGCGTCTGCCGTGGGCTCTCTACAGGAAAAGTATGCGCCGACTGACATGGTCATTCCCAATCAATTTTTCGATCGTACGCGGGCGCGAGCGCATGAATCGACATTTTTCGGAAATGGAATCGTGGCCCACGTCGCTTTTGCTCACCCGGTTTGCGAAGACCTGGGCGATATCCTGGACACCTCATGCAAAGCCGTCGAGGTGAAAGTGCACCGCGGCGGAACGTACCTCTGCATGGAGGGGCCGGCGTTTTCTACCGTGGCTGAGTCAAACGTGTATCGTTCGTGGGGTATGGATATAATCGGCATGACCAATCTTCAGGAAGCGAAGTTGGCGCGCGAAGCCGAAATTTGTTACGCGACGCTGGCGCTGGTGACCGATTACGATTGCTGGCATCCTTCGCACGATGCGGTAACAATCGATATGGTTATCGAATACTTGAACAAGAACGTCCGCAATGCCCAGATGATAATGAAGAATGCGGTGAAGCAGCTAAGCGGAAAACCGCGGGACTGCCAATGCGGGTCGGCGCTGAGGAATGCGATATTTACGCAGCCGGATCACTGGCCTGAGGCAACTGCGCGCCGGCTCGACGCCATCATTGGCAAGTATCGGAGCTGAGAATTAACGAGGTAACGAAGATGAACAAGCGATTTATCTGCATGGCGAGTGTGTTTGCGGTGGTGTTGATGATAGTCGTGGGCGCCTACGCGCAAGGTGG
>DASQYL010000203.1:0-10597 GCA_035639235.1 Pyrinomonadaceae bacterium
CGCCCAGGCCATCGCGCTGTGTGTAATTTGTGAAGTGATAACCATCGAACCGGCTCAGACCTTCCCACGTCGCCAGCCAAAGATAGCCTTTCGTGTCCTGGTGCATCGCCGACACGTGACTATGAGCCAAACCGTTGGAAACGTCGTAATGGCGAATCGCCAACTGTTGCGCTGAAACGCGGCCGGCATTTACCCACCCCATCACCGTCAGGCAGAGCGCGACGGTAAAAGCACTACAACGCATTATCCTTATGAGACGACGATGATCCATTGACTTCGCGGCAGCGTAATAGAATCAACGGATAAGTCAAGATGTTAGCAAGTGGAGGAACAAGAATTTTCGTCACCGGGAAGGCGGAAAACGCACGACGCAGCGAAGACTTTGCTGCGTTTGTTCTTCTGCTTTCGAAGATGCGGTTTTCCGAAGGAAATGAGTCCGGCAGGTGGGACTCATCTAAATCACAAAATGTGATCGCTTAACGCCTCTGTCCAAAGACATTTGATTTCATAGACTTCCATAGCGTCCTCAGACTTTTCGTACAATCGCTTCAACGTGACGCCAAGAGAATTAAGACCGTCTGTTGACAAGATTCTGCCCTTATCTCGACTGACTTAAAACCTATTTCGGGGAGACGGTGGGTTACGCCGTTTTAGGCTTTGTTTAGCTCGACCAAAAAGAAGGTCCAAGCCGATGAGCGCGAGACCAGCATGAAGTGCCATTCTGCCTTTGAAATCAGAATGGGAACCAGCAAGTGACCTTGGCTAATATTGGTTTGCATGGTGACGGGAGAATTCCCGAAAGGATCGATGCTGACCTTCATCGGGTCGCTCGTGCCTAACGCATCCACGCTGAAGTCAAGCAAGTATGTGCCCGGCGAGAGATTTAAAGCCACGATTAGATGGGAGTCCACCGTGCCTGAGAATCCGGCGCAGTACTTATTGGAAGCGTTAGGGCCGACGCGATCCGGGCCTAGGAAACTGAGATATGCAGTCGTTGATCGCGGTGCCGCTGGCGACAATATCGTAGGCAAGACTACAAAGTTCAAATCGTAATTGGTCTTTGCGAGCGGGAAGAATTGATTCAACTTTAATTCGGGATGGCGCGCGCTTTCCAGAGACAGCGTTTCGATCAACGCGCGGAATGCCTGCTGCTTTTGTGCGAGCGTAAGTTTGGGGTTGAATCTGCTTTCAGGCGTGACATTTCTGACCGGATCGGTTTGGGTGATTTTGATCTCGGGTCGCTGTGCTTGGGCCAGTGAAGCCGGAGTGGTTAGCACGATTATCCCGAGTGTCAGCGTCGCGCAAAATGATTTCGCATGGAATGAAGAAAGTAACATACGCGTCTCCCGTCTGCTGAAGCGTGTCGACAGAATGCCTATTTCACTTTGTCAACTTCAACCGACCAAAAAGTCCAACTACTCTTACGTTTAATCTGAATCAGGTAGAGTGCCGCGTTTGGAACGAGGACAGGAACCAAAAGGTGATTCTTATTCATATACTCTATGTCAAACGTTGTCCCCGCCCATTGAAATAATTTACTGCCGGGATGTTAAGAGAACGATTTCCGAATTTGATGGCTTCGCAAAGCGAGGCCGCGTCCGCACGCCGACGGGTACATCAACAGTCTTATCGTCGGAGGACCGGGTCGCCTCCCAGGGCTTTGTGGTTGCCGATACACTTGGGGCGCAAAGCGTCGTGAGAGGACAGACCAAGTGACCAGAGATCACCGGCTCTATGAAAACCTTTTTAAAAGTAGCATCGACAATAAATGAAAGCTTGAGGCTAGGGCCGTCGGCATACAAATTAGGAGCGACGAATAACAGATAGACATCGTCGTCTATAACGCCAGATTGAAAGCGAGTTTGAAAGATGGGGATCGGCAAAGAAACGAAGGCTTCATTCCCGACTACAGTTGTAGTCAATTGCGGCAAACCAACAGGTGAGTTATGAGGTACGTGCAGCACGGCTGAAATCCGTTCAATTACCAGTCGTTTACCGAACGGGACGGCGAAGTCGAAGTCGTGTCGAACCGGAAATTGTCCGGCACCCGGTTCCGCTGACCCGGTCACCTGGTAGGCTGTCGCCCCGGGGTCCTGAGCCTGCGCTCGGGCCGGACCAACTAGAGTCATCACCAGCATAGTGATAAAAAGGCCAAGCACGATGGTTGACCCTCGCTTGAAAGTTCTAACCTTGATCCTCATTTCTCGAACCTCCCACAAAGTCTGGATTTTTGGCGATCAACTTTAGATACATTGATATAGGCGCGCTGACAATCACCTATTTAGGTAGGTTTGTTGAGTGAAGTTCGGAACAATGGAGAGTAGTGCGGGAACGGGATAATCTCACACCAATCGCTGTCGCATGGCTTTGACGACGGCTTCAGATTTCGAATGAACCTGGAGTTTGCGATAGATGCTCCGCATGTGAAAGCCGATCGTGTTCACACTGCTGCCCAATTCCGCAGCGGCGGTCTTGTAACTGTGTCCCTCGACCAGGAGCTTGAGCAGGCGCACCTCATGCGGCGTGAGTTGATAATCGGCGCGTTCGGGTGGGCGAATGTCTTTGAAGATTTTGATTAAGCGGCTGGCGACCTCCGGTGACATCGGCGCGCCCCCGTTCAACGCATCTTTCAGGCTCTCGATTAAGCGAGCAGGTGGCGTTTTTTTCAGCAGGTAACCAGAAGCGCCGGCACAGAGCGCGTCAAATATCCGTTCGTCATCGTCGTAGACGGTCAACGTGACAATCTGGATCTCTGGGTAACGTTCTTTCAGAATGCGCGTGCCGTCGATGCCGTCAATTCCCGGCAAACCAATGTCGATCAAGATCAGATCGGGAAGATCTTCGCTGATTCGTGTCAGTGCTTCCTCAGCAGATCCGTAGCTCCCATTACATTGATAACCGTCCGTGCTGCCGATCAAAAACCTCAGTCCCTCACGAATCTCGCGCTGATCTTCGATGATGGTGACTTTGACGATCCGCGGAGCGGGAGAGACGGCTTGTTGGGTTGTCATCTGGTCAGCCACTTCAAGATTGTCGAATGAGCGCGGTTCAGTGTATAGCTGAATTTAAACCACGTCACTCACCTATTCAGGTGGGTAAGTGGCGGCTTCAGGTGGAGAGGGCTGATCCAAAGCGATGAGATTTGTAGGGCACCCTCAGCATAATCACGGTTCCTGTTCCCGGGTGCGAGTCGATCTTCAGTTCGCCGCCCATCGCGCAAGCCCGTCTCTGCAAGCTCGGCAATCCGTTGCCGTCGTTAATTGAAGTTTCGAAGCCACAGCCATCGTCTTTGATTTCTAACATCAACCAACCATTTTCGAGATGCAACACGATCTCTGCGTGAAGGCACTGCGAATGACGCACGAGATTATTGATCCCTTCTTTGAAGATCAGAAAGACCTGACGACGCAGATCCGCCCCCAGCCTTACGCTTTGTTCTTTGCTCGGAGCGCTGAGGCGAAAGTCAATGCCTCGTGCGGGAAGCACTTCACTGACAAAGCGTCTCATTCGCCTGGTCAGGTCATAAAGATGATCCTTTTCGGGATTGATAGCCCAGACGATGTCACTCATGGAATCGACGGCTTCGCGCGAGACGCGAGCTATCTGGGCGAGCGGACGTGAAAATTCAGCAGCTCGGCCGACGATCTGTTTGCGCAAGACTTCGCTGAGCACAGCAATCTGAGAAAGGCTCGATCCGATATCATCGTGAAGATCGGAAGCGATGCGCGTCCTAACTCGCTCCAATTCAATTAACCGGCGAAGACGGTAGCGATACAATGCATACATCATCAAGACACTGATCACGACGGCAAGCGTAAGAAACCACCACCGCTGCCAAAGTGGTGGGAGAATCGTGAACGCCAAGCTTGCTGGTCTTTCACTCGCGAGGCCTTCGGGGTTGATTGCGCGCACCAGGAAACGATACGACCCTGGCGAAAGCCGCGCATAATTCACCGTGCGATGCTCGACGGGCGTATTCCAATCGCGGTCAGCGCCTTCGAGTTTGTATTGAAAGCGCAGCATCTCTGAGAGCCCGGTGAAATCGATCTGAATCTGATTTTGATCTGATTTGAGTTCGAGATTTGTAATCTCGTTTTCTCCTAATTCAGAAAGGTTAAGAGGCGCTCCCGCGATCCGTAGACCGCTGATGACTACAGGCGGCGGGGGCTGAGGACGATCTGGCTCAGGTATTAAACGCGAGAGACCCTTCATTGTACCGAACCAAAGCCAACCCCGATGATCGCGCAACGCGCTGTGCACAAAATCATTACTAAGACCATCAGCGACCGTATAGTGACGAACACGACCAGTATCCGGTTCAAGTCGATCGATGCCACGCGTTGTCCCAATGTAGATGCGGTCCCATTGATCCTCGGTCACACATCGCGTGTCGTTAGTCGAGAGGCCATTCGCGGTCGTGTAATTAATGACGGTCGGATGATCGGCGCTGGGATCATCAACGCGAGACACGCCAACGCTGTTGCTGGTAATCCAAAGCCGACCGACGTGATCCAGAAAGAGACTGGTGATCATCCCTTTCGGCCATCTTTCATCCGCAGAAATTAGCGTGAACCTTCCATCGCGAAAGCGGCCAATGCTCCCCTCATAAAAACCAATCCAAAGATCCCCTTGTCGGTCTTCACAAAAGGAAAAAGGCGAATTCTCTGCGGGAAAATCGTCGGCTTCCGAATAAGGATGAAATGTGTTAGTCGCGCGCTCCCATCTTGTTAGGCGGCCGTGCGCGCCATGATTAGTGCCGAACCATAGGTCGCCGCGAGAGTCTTCAAAGACTCGATAAGGGCCTGCGCTGCTCAGCCCCTCGCGGCTGGAATAAATCGCATTCGGGCGAGCATGAGCGAGTTGTTCTATTCGTTTGATGGGACCGAAGCGCATCAGCGAATTGTCGGTTAAGACCCACCACTCTCCCGTGTGATCGACGAAGGAGTATTGCGAAAGCCAGCTATCCTCGAGCGCTAAAGTTTGTGCCGGCCTACTTGAAATGAAGCGCGCACCATCGAAATCATTGATCCACCAATTCTTTGCCATGAAGTAGAGTTCACCGGATGCACTCTCGACAATTGAGTGAATCTCAGTCAATCCCGCACCGTCAGCCGTTGTATAGGCGGTTAATCCTGCGCGCTTTAATTTCATGGCGCCGCTCTGAGCCGTTCCCATCCAGATATTTCCGTCCGTATCTTCCGCTAAGCTGCCGATCACATTCTCGATCAGTCCCTGAGCCGTAGTGTAGTTGAGGCATTTAGTGCCATCGAATTCCGTCAGCCCGCCATTGCTGCCGATCCAAAGTTTTCCGTCCGACGATTGAAACAGCGCGTTGATTCTATTGTTCGCCAAACCGTCGACGGTCGTGTATGTGTGCCCGACCGACGGTTGGTGATGATCAGCAGTTACTAGGCATAGACCGTTACTTGTACCCACCCACACGTGGCCGTTGTTATCTACAAGTAGCGACAAAACGTTTGTTGAAGGTAGTCCGTCGCGTATCGAATATTGCTCAATGTGGCCAGTGTCGTCGATTCGACACAGCCCTCTCCGCGCCAGCCCAACCCAAACTGAGCCATCGCGATCTGCTACCACGATATTCACTCCCAGATCTTCGGGCTCATTTATTTGCACACCTAGTTCGACAGTCCGGAAGGTTGATTGCGACTTCGGATCGTCGAGCCGGAATATTCCGTTATCGGTTGCGGCCCAGATTCGTCCCAGGAGATCTTCGCAGAGCGCGTTGACCCGATTCGCGCGCGCGCTATCGCCCACCGAATAGATCTTAAAATGGGAACTGGAACTCTCGGAGCGTGAAATCGCTAGTTCACTCGCATGCGGATCGAAGCGCGCAATCCCACCTCCATTCGTTGCTATCCAATAGACGCCGTCACGACTTTCGAGGAGTGCGTTGATGGTAGCCTGCGGGAGACCCTGTTCGGTGCCGTAATTGACGAAGGTATAACCATCGAATCGGCTCAGCCCGCTGCGCGTGCAGAACCAGAGAAAGCCGCGTGAATCGCGCACTATCCGATTTACAAAGGCGCCGCTGAGACCTTCACTGGTTGAATAGACGCGGATTGGAAGTCGCTCTGCAAATGCTGGAAACACCGACAATAAGATCCACAGAGCGGCGTGGGAGAAGTTCTTGGTTCTTGAGTTGCGGGCTGGTCTACGCATTGCAGTCGGCGCGGATTTTATCAGCGTCGAGTTGTGGTAGCCAGACTAAACTTTCAGGGAGGCACCCTTACTAACGCGGCTTTGATTCTCTTTGCTCTCTTGCCGCGCTTACCCATCCTGTTATGACGGGTTCCTCTCGCCTAAATGATTTGCAGGCCACCGACTTACCCTTGACATCAACGCCCGCCAGATCGACGAGCAGCAAAAGGACGTCAGATCCGAACGATTTTGTTCGGGGGAAGGGTAATGCAACGGACTGAAACTCCCCCGCGCGAATTCACCAAACCATTTTAGGATCTTCGATGTTCGCGTATTGTTCGCGCCTCGCCAACACCGCTTTTTTATTTTTGACTAATCTCAATGACTGAAGGCCGTTCGGGTCTCCTCGGAAAGGGACTTGCGGCTGCTTGACATTGGAACTAATTCGAAGATGTAGCATGCGAACGATGAAACAAACTGCTTCGACCGGTGGCCCTTGGCGAATCGGTGAGTTAGCAAAGGCTGCTGGGGTGAGCACGGATACTCTTCGTCATTACGAGCGAAAAGGAGTGTTGCGCTCACAGCGGGCCCGCAATGGTTATCGCGAGTATGACGAAAGCGTGCTCGAACGGGTTCGCATGATCAGGAAAGCTCTTGCCATTGGGTTCACGTTGGACGAACTCAACGCGGTCTTTAAGGTGTTTGATCGTGGCGGGGTCCCTTGCCAACAAGTGCGCAGTCTTGCGGCCAGCAAGCTTGCCCAATTAGAGATTCACTTAGCAGAAGTGATTGCCTTGCGCGACGATCTAAAAGACGCTTTGAAGGATTGGGACAAGCGTCTGGCAAAAACAGCTTCCGGCGAACGGGCCGGCCTGTTAAAAGCGCTCACTGCTCGAAACGGCTTGCATTCATCAAGCGGTCTCCTCTTACGCAAACCTTCGAGTAAAAAGAAAGAGCAGAAAACATGAGTAAACGAAAGAGCTTTTATATGACGGTAGTTGTCCTTGGCATCAGCCTGACGTCGGCGTTTCTACTTCCCGCGCAGCAGCCAGAAAAGCGGGACGGGCAGATGACGCAAAAACAAATGGACGAAATGAACATGCGGGGCGATAAGCACATGGGCTTCGACCATTTGAAAACGACGCATCACTTTTTCCTGACAAACAATGGCGGCGCGATACAGGTTGAAGCTAACGATGCGAAAGACATTGAAAGTCGCGATCAAATTCGTGGTCATTTTCGGCACATCGCAATGATGTTTAGCGAAGGTAACTTTGAGATTCCCATGCTCGTCCATGAGAAGACACCTCCGGGAAGCGAGGTCATGAAAAGGCTCAAGACGGAAATTATCTACCAATACAAAGAGACCGACCGTGGCGCTGTGATTCAGATTTCAACCGGTAACTCAGAGGCGTTGCAAGCAATTCACAACTTCCTGAGATTCCAAATCAAGGAACATATGACTGGAGATCCACTCGAGGTTAAGCCCGACAAGTGAAGACTGGCGACGCGACAGATCCGCCACGCTTGGCGGTTATGGGCAATTGCAGGCGGAGGCCCATGGAATCCTTCCTCATCCATTCCGGTCGGGCCTCTCGCAACTTCGGTCAAGCGGGATTAGCAAACCGTGGCATGGACGGTTAGTTTTCTTTCTTTCAGTTGCTTGGCGATTAGCTCTTACCTAATCCTTCCTTGTTGCCCCACACGAAGATGGGCAGAGCGGCAAGCTGACAGACCACGGAGAAAATGATGAGGGTTACGATCGACTTGTCATATAGGTAGCCCATCGCCGCGCTGCCCGCCAACCACGCAACTCCAAACATTGCATAGAACAACCCAAATCCTGTGCTCCGCCTTCCTGCCGCGATCACATCGGTAAGCATCGCCTTCAGTAGAGAGTTCTGCGCGCCCATACCTACTCCCCAAAGAATCATGCCAATCAAGACCAGCCAGAACTCACCGAGGAAAACGAATGGCGCAAAGAGAGCGCCCGCTAAAAATGCAGCGGCCGCTACGGGAAATCCAACCCGATCAAACAGCCGCCCAAACAAGAGATTTGTGATTGCGCCCGCGCCCATCGCCACCGCATAGAAGAGAGCAATCGTCGTGTCTGACATGCTCACAGCTTTCTTGAAGTGAAAAGAAATTAGAGCGAAGTCCGCAAAGCCCGCCGCGATCAAAGCGCCGGCAACTACATAGATCCAATAGACTTTCGAAAAGCCTTTCGTCTCTAATAACTCGGTCGATCTCTCCTCCAGTTCATGCGGACGTGGATACCAAATCCGCGCTATGACAAGCGTCGCCAGACAAAGCAAGGCCGAAATGAGAAGCACGCCAAAGCCGGCACGGTATCCACCGCGAACGTACAAAACAAAAGCCACGATCAGTGGACCGAGAGTAGCGCCCGCTTGATCCAATCCTTCATTTATTCCAAACACCCAACCGCGTCCTATTGATTTTCCGGCGTACGAAATCATCGCGTCAGTGGCGGGTTTTCTAATGCCACGTCCTGTCCGTTCGGCGATTATCAGAGCAGCGGCTATCGGCCAGTTGCCCGCCAGCGCCAGGGCGGGCACCACAAGAGTATTGAGGAAGTAACCGGCGAGAATGACGACCCAGTACTTTTGAGTCTTGTCTGCAAAGTAGCCAGCGACCGAGCGCAGCGCGTAACCAAGTAGCTCCCCGCCTCCGGCTATGACGCCAACCGCCAACGCGCTTGCACCGAGCGATGCAAGGAACGGCCCGGTGATGCTGCGCGCGCCTTCATAGGTCACGTCGCCGAATAAATTAACGACGCCAATCGTGAGGACAAATCTGAAGGCATACTTGGCTATATTGGCGCGCTGCTTGTTCTTCATCTCGATTTTATCTTCCGGGGAAAGCTGAGGGAACGCTAAGGTTGCGAGGCAGGCTCGAACAGTTCAATTGGATTGCCGTCAGGATCTTCCACTTGGATCTGCTTGCCAGCAGGGCCTTCTTCGATCTCGTTCCGAAAAGGCAATCCTGCTTCTTTCATATTCCGTACAGTTGACTCCAGATCATCCACTCTGAGGACCAGTCGATTCCATCGACAAATGCAAAAACCGCCTCCGGTCATCCATCTCTCACCTCTTCTTGATTCTCCGCTGCCGCAGCCGTCTGGGGGTAGGTTCGTCTTCGAATAATTCGCCAACAAGTTCCGTCACTTTTACTTTCGCCGCTGCCAGTGCTTTCCTTCCGGCGGCTGTCGATTTATAAACACGCCGCATGCGTTTGCCGTCACGATGTTCGCGCGATCGTAGATAGCCTTTAAGCTCCAACCCATGAAGGATGGGATACAGAGTTCCCGGACTCAGTTTGTAGCCGTGCCGCGCCAACTCTTCGATGATACCCAGCCCGAAGATCTCTTCGCGTCCGGCGTGATAGAGGATGTGCAAACGGATCAGACCTGAATAGAGATCTCTATCACTCATCAGCAGTTCTCACTATCGAGCTTGACTATCGAAGTTCGACAACGATTCACGATAACTTCACTTTACTATCACGTCAATGATATTATCCGCGCCCATCCGAACGATCTGTTTATCAGGAAATGCCGCTGAGCCACTGACGCATGAAGATTCTGAGAAAGAGAGTCGCCGCTTCGCTCTTTTGCTTCGCGCTGTTTAGCTGGAGTGGCAGCGTTCATGCGCAGTCATCGCAGTCGCCGCTCAAGTTGGAAGATGCGGTTCAGCTCGCCGAGACGAACTATCCTTCGATTCGCACCGCCCAAGCACAAGTGGGAGCCACATCAGCAGGCATAGATCTAGCGCACACAGCATATCTTCCGCGACTCGATCTCTTGTGGCAGGAAGATCGTGCGAGCGTCAACAACATTTTCGGAACCCTGTTGCCTCAGGGTGTCATTCCGTCGATTTCCGGTCCAGTGCTCGGCACAAAATCTTTCAGCAGCACGTTTGGCAGTGCGGGCGGCGCGCTTTTCTCCTGGGAGCCGTTCGATTTCGGCTATCGGAAAGCGAATGTCGAAGTCGCTCGCGATCAAACCAAACAGGCTGAGGCCGCTCTCGAGGTTACTCGGCTCGACGTAGCCACTTCGGCTGCTGATGCTTTTCTCGCATTGCTGGCCGCGCAGCAAGCAGTTCGCGCGGCTGAAGCAAACGTGTCGCGCGCCCAGGTGTTTGCGGATTCAGTTCATGTGCTCGTCGACAATCAACTGCGCGCGGGCGTCGATGCCGCACGTGCGGATGCTGAATTGTCTTCGGCGAAGAACCAACTAAATCGCGCCCGGCAAACCGCTGAGATTAGCCGGGCGACGTTGGCCGAAGCGCTCGGCAGTCCCGGCACGTACGTGACCGTCGCCGAGGGCTCGCTACTCGAATTGCCGCAAGACCCTTCGGTTCCGGCAATCAATCTCGATACGCACCCAATTGTCATTGCGCAAAAAGCGGCGATCGAAACT
>DASQYL010000204.1:0-2929 GCA_035639235.1 Pyrinomonadaceae bacterium
CCGCGAGAAGAGAAACTGTACCAGCTGTTCCGAGCGATCGGGCTCTGGCCGGTTGGGAGATCGCTTCGTTGGTTTCGTCAGTGCTGATTGCGGAATGGATTCTCTCTGCGACTGCGGGAGAAACGAAGCTGATCGTTTTGATACCCGTTGTCTTCGCCTTCATCCTGGTTATAGGTTCGCATTTTTTGCGCGGCGAGAGTTTTTACGAATTAGGATTTCGCTTTGACAACTTTGGGCGGGCGCTAAAACTACTCGCGCTGCCGATGCTCGGTGTGGGTCTTTTCTGCGTAGGGTTAGGGCTGATATCTGGGACGCGGCCGAACTTATTTCGTTGGCATCCCGAGCGGGCAATCGCTGCGCAACTGGCTTTGGGTTTTGGCTGGGGGTTTGTGCAACAGTATGTATTACAGAGTTTCATCAATCGACGCGCGCAAATAATTTGGCAGACAGGCGCGCGCAGCGTTCTGCTCACGGCTTTCATTTTCGCGTTTCTCCACTTTCCCAACCCTTGGCTAATGCTCGTAACATTCATCGGAGGCGCGGTGTGGGCATTTGTCTATCAACGCGCGCCGAACCTCTTTGCGTTGGCCGTTTCACACGCCGTGATGACCTGGGTGCTGGTATCAACGCTGCCAATGGCGGCCTTGAATCATTTGCGAATCGGCTTCAAATACTTCGCGTAGTCGATATTGCGGTACTGACGCGCTGATTTTGCATTGCGAGTTTATGGCGGTACGGTTTGAACACTCGTGTTATAATTCCTGAGTCTTGCAAGAGGGCAAGTCGGGTGATCGCTGCTTCGCTTTTTAGATTTCAAATTTGAAATTTGAAACCTCGAGGCGAAGCAGAGGAAAGTCCGAACACCAAAGAGCAGCGAGCCCGCTAACGGCGGGGCGTCCAGTTTGAATTCTCAGATTTCAAATTTGAAATTTCAGAAAAGGAGCTGGATGACGACAAGTGCAACAGAGAACAGACCAGCCGGGTTTGACTTGAGATTTCGGATTGAGATCTCAGGTTGAAACCAGGTGATGGGTGAAACGGTGTGGCCCGCAAGGGCTGATGAGATTTCAATTTTCAGATTTGAAATTTCAGAAGTAAGAGCGCACCGGCGCGTGTGGCAACATGCGCGGCCAGGCAAACTCCTCGCGGTGCAAGACCAAATAGGGAGGCGGTCTGAGACTCAAATTTCAATTTGAGATTTCAGAGTCGGGCTGCTCGCTCGTAGCTTCCGGGTAGGTCGCTTGATCCAAACGGCAACGTTTGGGCTAGAGGAATGATCGCCGCTTCGCTTTCAGATTTGAGATCTCAGGTTTGAAATTTCAGATCTGAAAGTGGAGTACAGAATTCGGCTTACAGACTTGCTCTCAACTTGCAAGATCAATCCTGCAAGCGTGCTCTTCAGGAAACCATCGGGTTCGCCCGGCGTTTGATCATTGGTCATAAGGAGACCCCAGACAATGGCAAACCGTAAAGGAGTTTTCATAGGCGCTTATGTTCCCAACGAACTGAAAGAGTCGCTTCGTCGCCGCGCTGCCGCCGAACATCGCACCTTGTCGCAGGAAATTACTCGCATTCTCACTGAAGCGATTCACGGAAGGAATTTACCCGCCGGCAGCATCGATCGCCGCGCGGCCAACTCCCCTTCGCGGCGGCGCGCGAGCGATCCGTTTCCCCGCCGGCGCCGTGACGACTTGCCCTACGCTCCGGCAGATAATCGTCGCCGCGACGACAATTCATAACCCATCATCCAACGTCGCTGTCCTCCGTTTCGATTCACCCTGCTTGAGTCGGCCCACAGTTTTTGATAGTTTCCCCGTGTTCCCCCGGACATTCTTAATTTATTTGGAGAAGCACTTCATGAAACTCAGGTTTACGCTCTTTTTGTCGATTATGTTAGCCGTTGTATCGATCACCGTCATCACGGTTGCGCAGCGAACGCAGAACGACCGCCCCGTCGCGGGCGACTTCAAAATAACGTTCAAACAAGGCTTTGGCGGCCAGGAGATGACCAGCACCACCATGATAAAGGGCATGCGCGAGCGCAGCGAGATGAGCATGCCGGGCATGCCTGCCGGGATGGGCATGACGACGATCACTGAGTGCGACTTGAAACGCACGATTCAAATCAATGACCGCGCCCGCAAGTACATGATTACGCCCATGGATTCGGGCGATGCGGACACGCCTTCAACTCCGTCGGGTCCGCGCACAAGTGCTGGTCCATCGCGTCGCGGTGGCGTCGTGACGATGACGATGAACACCGTCGACACCGGTGAAAGAAAAGAGATGTTCGGATTGACCGCACGTCATTTGAAGCAGACGATAATGTCCGAGTCGTCTCCGGACGCTTGCGCCCAAAACAACATGAAGATGGAGCGCGATGGCTGGTACGTCAATCTCGAATACGGATTGAGTTGTGGCGTGGAGAAACCGCCGCAAGCGCCAAATACAATGCCCACGGGTGGTTGCCGCGATACCTATCGCATCAAACACACCGGCATTACAAATCTCGGTTATCCACTGGAAGAAACCACGCGGATATTCGGGACTGACGGCAGCGTGACCTCGACGATGATGAAGCAAGTTATCGAATTGTCTCGTCAGCCGTTAGATGCGGCTTTATTCGATGTGCCCGCCGGCTACACCGAAGCGCGCAGCCAACAGGAAATGTATTCGATGTCGATGGCCGATGCGATGGCGATGGCGCGTGACCAGCAAGCGAATCAAGGCGGCAATTCGATGTCGAACATGCCGAACATGTCTTCGAATTCAAATCCCATGGGCGGGCGGCCGAAAGTCGGCATCGTCGAATTCAACAATAAAGCTAAGGCATCGGTTTCGACCGATGATCTGCGGCAACAACTCGTCGCGACGTTGAGCGGAAACGGCGTCGATGCGGTGGCGCTGAATGCTTCTTCGGCCGGCGAAG